>JAYWEQ010000150.1:0-9305 GCA_043779185.1 Pseudobdellovibrionaceae bacterium | reverse complement strand
TGCCGGAAAAGCTTAATATTTTTTCCATCGACGACGGAAACTTCACGAAACCCCATGCGCGAGAATAAGGTCTCAAGCATTTTTGCCTCGGGGCCCGCGTATTCAATAAAATCGACGCCATTAATACCAACTGGATTTTGTTCAGTGATCTGAGCCATGCGGCCTCCTCGAAGATAGAATTATGAATTAAACCCTTAAATCGAAGGAATCAAGCCCAGACTCGATTCCTTGGTAGAATCGCAAAACCTGGGGGTCGGCCATCACGGAACGGGCTTGCCAGCGAAGCAAATGCAAGCCCTGGCCTGTGCGCAGCCGGCTTAAGGCCACGTAAGCTTGGCCGGGCTCCCATAGGGCGGCCAGATCACACCAAATTTCATCTAGGGTTGCGCCCTGGCTTTTGTGAATTGTTGTGGCGTAGGCTAGCATCAAGGGAAATTGAATCACAGAGGCCACAACTTTGCCTTCGGCGTCCATCATTGAAAAGCTGCTTTTGTCGGCCGTCACATTGCGGCCTTCGTATTTTTTAACAACGATTTTATCAGGTAAAATATCGACGACTTCGCCCTTGGTGCCATTCACCCAACGACGGCTGGGATCATTCTGCACAAACATCACTTGGCAGCCAATTTTTAAAGTCAGGCGCTCGGGCACGGGCGCCGATTTTTTTAAAACATCAATAAATTTTTCTGGGCCTAGATAAATTGAATCGATGTGGACTTCAGCATCTGGCAGCTCATTTAGCTTTTTAGTGTTATATTCTTCAGACTGTTTTCTTAAGGGAAATAGGCGCGTCCCCGGCCACTCTTCGTTGTGTGGTTTTAATTTGGCATTAAGAAACTCTTTGGCTTCGGCGGTGACTTTTCCTAGGCGCAAACCATCAAGAATTTTTAAGTACTCGCTATCTTCAACGCGATGATTGATGGTCAGACGAATATTTTGAAAACCGCTAAAATTCCAGGAAGGATCTAAAAAGCACCAGTCGCGGGGGCCACCGCGAGTGATCGGCGGTAATTGCAAAAAGTCGCCGACGGCAATGACGCGGGCACCGCCCCAAGGTAAAGTGCTTTCACGGGCCAATCTTGTCAGCGCTTCGGCAACGCGGAAAGCCGATCCTGGAATCATCGAAACTTCGTCCATGACAAAACCTTCGATGCGCTTTAAACGAGCCAGGATTTTAGGTTCTTTGGAGACTCGTTCGAAGGTGGCCTCAGGCCCGCCTTCCATGATTCCTAAGCCGAAAAAACTATGAAAAGTTCTTCCCCCCAAAAGGACAGCGGCCGTTCCTGTCGAAGCTAAAATAGGAAATATTTTCGGGTCTAGGTTTTTAATAAATTCACGAATCAAAAAGCTTTTACCGCAGCCAGCGCCGCCCGTCAGGAATATATTTTCGCCAGAATGCAGAGCGGACATAGCGCTTTGCTGTTCAGGACTGAGGGTGGGTTCTAAAAGCATGGGTTATCCTACGTGGATTATCTTGCTGGCGTCAGCAAATTTAAGGTAAACTAGGATACTTAGACGCAGGAGCACTGAATGCCGGATCGTAAATGCAGAGTTTATATCAATCGAACTTTAAATCTTAAAAGAATTCGCTATATTGGCTTGGATATGGATCACACCTTGATCCGCTACAACAGTGAAAACTTTGAGCGCCTTTCGCATTCTAAAATGATCGATAAACTGATTCGCAATGGCTACCCTGAAAGTCTTCGAAAGCTGACGTTTGATTATAACTTTGCTGTGCGCGGCCTTGTCATCGATCGAAAAAAGGGAAATTTATTAAAACTCAATCGCTATGCGGCGATTCGAGCTTCCTATCATGGCCAGCAACTTTTGGATTTTAAAACTCATCAAAAACTTTATCAAAGCACTTATATTGATCTTAGCAATACAGATTACATGGCGATTGATACTTTCTTTTCGATGTCGTTAGCGAATCTTTTTGCACAGCTGGTGGATTTAAAAGATTCCGATGTGACTCATAAGTATCCTGAATACGCGCAGATTGCAGACGATGTCTTAGCAGCCTTAGATGAAGCGCACCGGGATGGATCCTTAAAAGAAGAAGTAAAGCGCAATCTAGATCAATATATTATCAAAGATCCCGACGTCGTGCATGGCCTAGAGAAATTTAAAAAGCACGGAAAGAAACTTTTTGTCGTCACAAATTCTGATTTTCATTATACAAAACTTTTATTGGATTACGCCATCAACCCTTTTTTAAAAGATCACGCAAACTGGTTAGATCTTTTTGAAATCGTTATTACTCTTGCACAAAAGCCAAAATATTTTTACGAAGATTATAAATATTTAAAGGTCAATCCCCAAGATGGTTCAATGACAAACCTGGATGACAAATTAGTTCCCGGTCTTTATCAGGGTGGAAATGCTAAGAAATTCACGTCTGATTTAGGCTTGAATGGAGATGATATTCTTTATGTCGGAGATCATATTTACGGAGATATCTTGCGCTTGAAAAAAGATTGCAACTGGCGAACAGCCATGGTGATCGAAGAACTTGAAGGCGAAATTAGTAATAATAAAAAGGCCGAACCCATCAATCATGAAATTGAAATGTTGATGCACAAAAAAGAGCCCTTAGAAGATGACCTGACAGGCATGATGACCTTGCGGGTAGAAAAAGGGCAATCTGACGAATCGCAAGTGGATTCCTTGCAAAAAAAGATTTCAGAAATTGATGGCCAGATCAGTCAACTGATCAAAAAACAGCATACTTTATACAACCCACAATGGGGTCAGCTGATGCGGGCTGGAAATGAAGAAAGTTATTTAGCTTATCAAATCGATCGGTATGCCTGTGTTTACATGAGCCGGCTGTCTGATTTATTGGTGCTTTCACCCAGAAATTATTTTCGCGCCCCTCGCAGGCCGCTATCGCACGAAATGGATTAGCTTAACCGGCCGCCGTTTTGTCTTCGTATTTATCGGCCAAGAGTTGGCAGATGGCGGTTTTACCACTGAACATAACATACACCCGCAGCCACTCCATGTTTTGATGGTATTCTGGATTCATGGGACTTTCCGCTTGTACAATCAGTTTTTGAATAGTCGCCAGAATCTCTTCCTTAACCCGAGGACTTGGGTGCTGAGCTAAATATAAATCATAAAAGCGGAAGGCTAAGCGCCAGTCATTTTCAAGAATCCCATTTTCAATTTTACTCAACTCCTTTTTTTCCAATCGAGGCATTGGTACCAAAGTAAGGTTCCACGTCAGGGGCAGGAGGGAAATGATCGCATAGGCCTGGGAGGGCTCAACCCGGAAGTCGCCGTTCATCAGGCGAACCACCAAAATTCCAATTCTTTTAAGGTCATTGTCTGGAACATCTGACGATTCAATACGGTATTTAGAGAGGGACTTAATCAGATATTCAACACCTGTAAAATTGTACGGATTGATCTCCAACAATTCCAGGCAGTGAGTTATTTTTTTTAAGGGCTGGGTGGTTTTTTTAGCTTTGAAATACGCATTTTGTTCGGCTTCAAATAAAAAGTCTTTTTGCACCCAGACGACCAACGAAAATAATACCCCGCTTACCATTCCAAAACTGAACGCAAAGAGATGGGAGTACAAAATTAGATTTGGAGTAACGTCAGAATCCGATAGAAGAGCGTTCCCAGCAACGAAAAATAAAGCAATATAAAGCCAACCTGGAATGGTCAATTTTTTCTCGTAAAAAAGAAATAGATTCAAATAAATTCGGATCTTCTCTTTAAAAAAGAAAACGCCATAGCTTCCAAGAATTGCCATGACTCCAGTCATTCCACCCGACACCCACTGGTAAGAATTTGCAAAATTAACTTGTAGAACAACACTCACTAAACTACCCAGGGTGTAAAGAACAAATAAAAATCCTGCACCAATTCTTTGCTCGAGAAAACATGAGAAAAGTCCAAGGATCAAAAGATTAACCAACAAGGTCCACCAATTTTGGTGCAGCCAAGGGGCGACCGCCAAAGATTGCCAGTTCATATTTTCGGGCGACAGCAAGTTATGCTCAGAATAATATTGTGCGACCTCTTGACTGACGGAATCCGCGGCCTTCGTAAAGGCTTCATTCTTCTGATTTATATTTTTTGGAAGGTTTTGAATATAGTATTTTATTTTTTCTTTGGTGGGTCGATCAAAGGCCTCAAATTTTTCAATTTTTTCAAGCATGAGATCGGTTTGCGCCAAGTCTTCGGCTTTGACGTAACCTTCGAAAAAGGTACAGACGACCTCGGCAAAACTGGTTTTACAGTCGTTTTTGATGGCAAGATAAGAAAGATTGTAAATGTCGTGAGCTAAGAAACTGTGCTTTT
The DNA here is from genome assembly GCA_043779185.1 of Pseudobdellovibrionaceae bacterium. Lineage (GTDB taxonomy): Bacteria > Bdellovibrionota > Bdellovibrionia > Bdellovibrionales > Bdellovibrionaceae > JAYWDA01. The sequence continues at coordinate 4,988 of JAYWEQ010000150.1, read as the reverse complement.
TGAACTCTTCCAGCCCTTTTTGTCCATAAAGGCCCATGATCGAGAATCCAATAGTGACCACAGCTATGGCTATTGTTGCCCAAGGCTTTATGTAAAGTTTAGCACGTAGACCTAATGGCAAAACGATCATATTTTGTTTATCGGGAATTAGTCCTTGCAGCTTAACGAAAGTCATTGAAAGTAATCATGAATTCCTAAAATGGGGCGCCCTCTTGTCGGTTCAGTTTTAGTTGGTTGCAAGGTTCAAAAACTAGACTGTCTTAAGGTCCAGTGACTTTTCCCTAGCGCATCAAGCTAACATTGTCTAAACCAGTTCCAGACATGTCGATGATTAAAAACCGCCTTGATAAAAATTACCGAAAACTGAAACCCTGGGCCGATCGCAACCAGATTCAGTCCTTTCGAATTTATGACCGGGATATCCCCGAGTTTCCGTTTATTGTGGATAAATATGGGGACATCTTTGTGGTCTATGATCGCAGCGACAAATGGATCGATAAAGATAAAAATCATCTGCCTTTGGTGCTGGAAGCTTTAAAAGAAATTTTTAACGTCGAAGCCGAGGACGTCGTGATTAAAAAGCGCGAACGTCAAGAGGGCGTCAATCAATACGAAAAAATTGCTGAGACCAAAAGACGCTTTCAGGTGAAAGAAAGTCAGTGTTCATTTTGGGTGAACCCTTACGATTATTTAGACACCGGGCTTTTTTTAGATCATCGCCCGCTTCGATATAAGATTTCAAAAATGGCCGCGGGCAAAAGTTTCCTGAATCTTTTTTGTTATACTGGATCTTTTAGTGTCGTGGCCGCCAAAGCGGGAGCCGAAACAACAAGTGTCGATATGTCGCGTACTTATTTGGATTGGGCCATCGACAATTTTAATTTAAATGAAATTCCATTAGCAACCCATCGCTTTTTGCAATCAGATGTCGTTGAATACTTGAATCAACCCGTGACCGATCGTTTTGATTTGATTTACTTGGACCCTCCAACTTTTTCTAATTCCAAGCGCATGGATGGAACCTTTGAAGTCGAGCGCGATCAGTTGCTTTTAATCCAGCAAACCATGAAACGCCTGCAACCCGATGGGCAATTGTTTTTTTCAACCAATAAAAGAAATTTTAAATTGGCCCCTGAAATATTAGCGGACTACAAAGTCGAAGATATTACGCCGCTAACAATCCCGAATGACTTTCACGATCAAAAGATCCACCAAGTCTATATTTTAAGGAATTTAATTTTATGATTGAAAATAAAAATATTTTATTAGTCACTTTAAATTCTACCTACCAGCATGCCGCCTTTGGCCTTAGATATATTTATGCCAATATGAAAGACTTGCAGCCACAAACTCAGGTTTTGGAATATACGATTGCGCAAGATGTACGGGTGATCGCTGAAAATATTTTGCGACAAAATCCGGTCATTGTCGGCCTTGGCGTTTATATTTGGAATGCTCGTCCCAGCTTAGATCTAGTTATTTTACTTAAAAAATTGTGCCCTGAGTTGGTGGTCGTCATCGGCGGTCCTGAAGTCAGTTATGAGATCGAAAAACAGGACATTTATCAATGGGCGGACTACACCATTAAAGGCGAGGCTGATTTCTTATTTTATGAATCTTGCCAAAATATCCTACAGGGCCAACGACCCGAAGCAAAATTAATCAAAGGACCATTGCCCGATATTTCAATGATCGCTTCTCCTTATGGCTTGTATTCTGATTCAGATATAAAAAATCGAGTGCTTTATGTCGAGGCCTCGCGCGGCTGTCCCTATAAATGCGAATATTGTCTTTCTTCATTAGACACCAGCGTTCGCAGTTTTCCCTTAGAAAAATTTTTAGCGGATATGGACGACTTGATTCATCGAGGCGCTAGGCAATTTAAGTTTGTTGATCGCACTTTTAATTTAAGTCCCAAAACCAGCCAAGCCATCATGACTTTTTTCCTGGAACGAATGCATCACGGCCTTTTTATGCATTTTGAATTAGTTCCGGATCGCCTGCCTCAAGAATTGAAAGAGCTGATCAAACAATTTCCAGCCGGCGCTTTGCAGTTTGAAGTTGGTATTCAAACTTGGAATCCTGAAGTCGCAAAGAATGTTTCACGGCGGCAAGATTATATTAAAATTAAAGATAATTTTTCGTTTTTAAAAACCGAATCAGGAGTGCACACCCATGCTGACTTAATTGTTGGCTTGCCGGGCGAAAGCATTGAAAGTTTTGGCCTGGGCTTTGATCAGTTACTGGCTTGCGGGCCTGATGAGGTCCAAGTCGGACTTTTAAAACGTCTGAAAGGAACGCCGATTGTTCGGCATGATCAAACTTTTAAAATGATCTATCAAGATCATCCGCCCTTTCAAATTCTGCAAACCAAAGATATGGCTTATCCATTAATTCAAAAAATGGTGCGGTTTTCAAAATTTTGGGATCTGTACGCCAACAGCGGAAATTTCCCCAATTTATTAGGTTTTTTTAAACAGCAAACGATGCAAAAAGAACTTTCTTTTTTTTGGTACTATATGGAGTTCGTTGATTTCTTATCGGCTCGACATCCGGAAGGGCATGGTATTGCGCTTTTAAAACTGCTTGAGAGCGCTTGGGTTTATTTAACGCAAAATTTGCAACTGGATCCGGCTGAAGCAAAAAAGATTCTGGTCAGTGATTACACGGGTTCAGTGAAAAGAGATTTGCCTCATTATTTAAAGGATCCTTCGGAGGGCAAAAAAAAGGAGGTCGTTGTGACCCCCTTTAAAAATTCTGAGCTGACGGTTCCGAAGCGCCAACAAAAACATCTAAAAACTAAAGAACTTTAAACTGTTTTACCATAGCGTTCGCAGCCTGTGGCGGGCCCAAGAAATCGTGTGGTTTTCCACTCTTTCAGTTGGTTACGAACTTGTTTGAACAAAGTATCACTTAAAGAATTAATATCATCACCCAGCGCTTTTGCGACAAACGATCCCACCGAGGAATTGATTTTAACAATTCCCATAAAGCCTGCTTTTCCGGCGCGCGCGAAGGTTGCTTTGATACAAGACTCACTGGGCGAATCGTAATAAAGATGATCCGTAATGGACTTCATATGCTTAATGATACTTTGAGTGGGCTTAAACCCCTTGTAATCAACAGTTACATCTTCAGTGTACATATTGTCCCCCTAGCAAAAATCATGTGGCTTGAGACACCATTATAATCTGATATCACCAAAAACTTGTGATGGGGGCACCACGATTCTGTGACGAAATCGTAACACTTACGAATAACTACTTAAGAATAACTACTTCAGCAGGCCCTCAGCCTTCATGGTGGCTGATGTTGCGGGTCTAGTTTTTATTCTTTCCATAAAACCTAATAAGGGTGGCAAGGTCGTCAAATCCATTTTCACCATTTTAGTCCAATTTAGAATTGTAAAAAGATAAGCATCTGCCACCGAATACCGATGTCCCATCAAAAAATCATTCGTCGCAAGATGGCTTGAAACAAAACTTAATTTTTTCATCAGGGTGTCTCGGGACTTTTGCTTAGCGTCTTCAGGCGTCTGAGAATCAAACAGGGGCGAAAAACCTTTATGTAATTCTGAAGTTATAAAGTTCAACCATTCTTGGCAGCGGTATCTTTCAAAATTTCCTGCTAGAGGAATCAACTGAGCTTCGGGCTTTTGATCCGCTAAGTATTGTAAAATAACCGGACCTTCCGTCAAAATCTGCCCGTTATCTAACTGCAGGGTTGGCACAGATCCTTTCGGGTTGATTTTATAAAAATCTCCGCCAGACCATTGATGTTCGCGTAAGTTGACTTGAACGGCTTCGAATTTTATTCCTAGCTCGTGAAGAATTAAGTGGGAAGCCATCGAGCAGGCGCCTGGGCTAAAATATAATTTCATGCAAGACTCCTTGTTTGATTAAAGACCCAGGCTACCACTTGCAACTTGCCGGTCAACCTTTTGGTCCACTGAATATTGACAAGCCCAGCGTTGTCATCCCCAATAAGAATTCACCAAAAAATACTTCTTTGGGCCTTTAACTTGGAGTTTGAATGATACGGTTTGTTTATTTATTTATTTTTCTTGGCTTGATGGCTTGCGCGCAAAAATCGGTTCAAAAAACAGAAAGCTATGCCGGCCTGGGAAAAGATTCCGTCAGCGCTGAAACTCTTAAAAAATTCGCGCCGCCCGCTTTGCCCGAAGTAATGTTAACAAAAATTAAAAAAAGTCTTGATGTTCTAAGCCCTGGATTGGGAATGATGCATCCGAATCACAAGCAATTATTTTTTACTTGGAAAGTCAGCGGCCAGACTCATGTTTGGCGGCTGGATGCGCCGAATACTTTTCCCGTGCAGTTGACCGGCGGAAAAGACGCCACGATGTTAACCGATATTACGCCCGATGGAAAATGGCTTGTGCTTAGTCGCGATGAAGATGGACAGGAAAATCCTGGAATCTTTTTGCAATCCCCTGAAGGCGGCGACCTGATCAAGGTCTTCCTAAAAGCGAAAGTTCGGGCCAGCGCTTCTTTTATAACAGACGATTCTGAATGGCTTTATTTTTCAGCTAACGATATTAAACCCGACGCCAATGCAATTTACCGTTACAATTTAAAGTCCCAGAAAATTGAAATCGTCTTTGATCAGCCCGGCTTGTGGTACGTGGTGGACCACCGTAAAAATGGCGATTTACTACTAGCCAAACAAACGGGCTCTAGAAGTTCAGAGTATTTTGAATTCACCCCTGCCAGTAAATCTTTAAAGCCAATTGTTGGTCAAAATGAAAAAGAAGAGTACACCGTCGCCTATTCAAAACATCCCGGTGAATTTATTATTTTAACACCCAAGTTTGAAGAATTTTCTAGGCTTTACAAATTTAAAAATGGAAAATTCGATCCTATTACGCCAACTATTAAGCACGAAATTGAAAGCTTCAACATGGATCATGATAAAACTAAAATCGTTTATCAAATCAATGACGGCGGCTACACCAAAATAAAGGGTCTGGA
>JAYWEQ010000149.1:0-4330 GCA_043779185.1 Pseudobdellovibrionaceae bacterium | reverse complement strand
CTGAGCAACTTTTAGAAGACCCATTATTTTTGTGGAGCTTGGCAAATCCACACAAATTTCTTGGCCGAAGCAGTACCCAGGCTGAATTTGAAGCCGAGCGTACGAAATCCAGCCATAATGCTAAAATGATCTCTTTGGGTGAGATGTCCGCGGGACTGGCTTAGGTCTTTCAATTTCAAAAGGAATTTTAGACGCACACCACGCAACTTTGACGATCAACAGCTCTATGAAAAATACATGTTTTGAAATTCTGTTTCCGCAAATCTGACGGACTAGAGTTCGGTGGCCTTTTAAAATCAAGCTCAGTGATGAATAACATAACGAGAGCGTTCGCCCCGGATTCTTGGCAAAGTAACGCCATTTGAAGCTCGCTTGCCCAAAGCAATCACCATCACGACGTCTGAATGTCGCGGCAGATTCAATAATTTACGGACTCGAGTTGAATCCATCCCCTCCATGGGGCACGAATCATAACCATAGGCTGTTGCGGCTAGCATCAGATTTTCGCAAGCAAGGGCTGTCGATTTTATGGCCCAAATTCTTAGATCCTGATGGCTTGTCGGTTCGCGCATCATGGGCTTCTTAAGTCCGATGGCGAAAAAAATGATCTTTTTTAAGCAGCCCAAGACACTGAACCAACCTTGTCGATACATGATCGGGACCAGCTTGCGGTAATACAGCCAAGCCGCATCAGGAATTTTTTCACCCTGATTTTTCTTTTCGGTCATCTGCGTGATCATATCGGTCCGGGCTTGCTGCCAAGTGTTTGTTCTAGCAATACAAACGATCAGTTCAGCCGCCGTTGCGGCAGCGGATTGTGAAAGACAAGCTTCTACAAGCGACTTTCGCAAGGGTTCTTTACGAACCCAGTGAAATTCCCAAGGCTGAAGATTCGATGAATTCGGTGCCAGAAGAGCAAGATCCAGACACTTTTCAACGATGGCCTCAGGCATGGGAGATTTATCGAAAATGCGAATACTTCGACGCTGAGACACTAATTTTTCAAAAATATCATCCATGCTTCAAGAATAAAGTGATGATCGATGATCGGCAATCAAAAGAATTGTTACTTTTTTTCCCCACGTTCGAATTTTGGCTGAGACGACGCTTTTCCCGTCACAGCTTTAGTGAACGGCACAGGAACTAAGGTCTTTGGAATTTCGATTAAAAAACTACATCCATGGTCAGGGTGATTCTTGTGGGAAATTTTCCCATCAAGAAGCGAGACGGCTCGCTGGACAATTGTAAGCCCCAGTCCAAGGCCTGTTTGATCGAAGCCACCAGACACGAAGGGTTGAAAAAGATTTTTTATCAGCGATCAATTCAGTTTGCTCAGGCTCTATGTTTGCAGCTTCTTTTTCCAGTTCGTTAAAAATAAACTGTTCGGGCTCATCAGTTGAAACCTTTTCTGATTGCGGACCGTAAATTTGATATTTTAATTTTTGAATGATCCACTGTTTGTGCTCAAGCTCATTTTTATAATGACCCAGTTCAGACTTAAGGCTTTGATTTTCTAGTATTATATCTGCAATCGCTTCTTCTGACATTAAAGAAAACTATATCAAATAATATTCTCAAAAGAAACTTCTTTAAAGCGCGTCCAAATATTTATTCCATCTAAAATAAATTCTAAATCCTTAGCTTTAATATTGATGACGCTTTCTTTGTCTATTTTTGGCCATGGAAACTTCGCTCCTTCTAACTTTTTAAGCCACAGTGCAAAGCCACTTTTATCAAAATATAAAATCTTTAAATGAGTACGTGGCTTATTGGTTAAAATAAATAAAGATGATGATTTTAAATCCAAATTCATCTCAGTCGCAACAATAACACTAAGGCCGTTAATACTCTTTCGCATATCCACAAAATCTCTGTGGATAAATATAGACTCAAAGGCATCAATCGATTTCATTTTGCATTCACCAAATTGTGGATAAGTTGTGCCAACCATTCTGGATCGATATTTAAAATTTTCTTGATTTGTGGTACTTTATTGAAATCATGACTCGGCTCAATTTCTATTTTCGAAAATGGAGAAGAGGTCTTGGCAGCATGCATACTCTTATAATAGCTAAACATGTGGAGCTTAAGTTCATGAATTTTGCAATACCGAGCTCTTGAGCCTTTAAATTTCTTAAACTCTTCGAGATGAAATAAATACTTTTCTTTGTTATTCGCGAAAACCCTGTCAATAAGTACCTCCGTTTTTTTTTGCGGAGGATAAATCAAATGTTTCTGATTTTAAAGCCTGGGTCAGATAGGGCGCTTACAATTCAGTTAAGGATTCCCCTACAATCATCTCAGCCACGATATGTTGAATGGTACACTGGAAAGGGCATCCCATGGCACGCCCGTTACTTTAGCCTAGAAGATTCGATTTCAAAGAAAAAAAATGGATTGGTGTATCATGCAGAACGCGAGGATGATTATGGCGATTGTAGTTTTGTCTATCATCTTGTGATCAAAAACAATACGCTCCGTATCGATACAAACTACTGTGGTAGTGAAAATACCTGTAAGTACATAAAGGTGAGTGACAGCAAGAAATAAGAGCTTGGTACACTAATCTTTAATAGACGAATTTTTATGACTAGCTTAAATCAGCAGGCAAAATAATTGCTGATACTAAAACACTTGAATCTCGACGGCTAAAATAGCTTTTAGATCAGAAGCATTCGATACACGTCAGGCTGAGTAAAACTCGGCCTGTTTTTTTATGAGTCATAGAGGCTTCACGAACAAGCGGTTTTACCTTACCGCGTGGTTCGATATCCTGATTGCTTTTGAAGACTCGCAATATTGACCGCAGCTCCGAAAAAAAATAAACAGCTAAAAAATACTTTATGAATTTTTTGAAATTAAAAAGTTGATGGCAGCAATCTCACCTGTAATTCTTAACTCGATATCTTGCCGCCAAAGCATGTTTGGCCCAGGCTGAGGTGCCCTAAAAAGTCCGCTATTGATTCAAAAAAACTAAGAGCATGGACTTAGGTGCGTCCTTTATCAGAGCGAATAGAGGCCATGTCCAGATGAGCGGATATTTTGAAGCTTTGTTTAAATTCGGCTGTTATCCATCCTAGGGCAGTAACGCATATATGCGACTTGGGATTTGGTTGAAGCCGATGATCATTAATTCTAGGCACGCCCTTTGAATAGTAGTTTTAGGTGAGGTTTATATGAACTCCATTAAAAATGCTTCTATCTGGGTGTCTATCTTTTTGACAATGAGCTGCCCGATTGGGCTTCTTTCTGCTGAAACACTGACTTGCAGTGAAGTTTTTAAACAAATAAATAATTCTAGTGATGACGCCACTGTAACTGCGATGAGGCAATACCACATAGGGAATCCTCGCTACAATCAAGATCGCACAATGCAAAGTCTCTATAATAGCATTCCCGTCTTAAAGGACGTTCTTCCAAATTTGCCCAATGGCTCTGTTGTGGTGGATTTAGGAGCGGGTCACGGGGTTACCGTAGGATCAGCAGTCCACGGAAGCGATTTCGCCGCAGGGAACTTTTCCTATCATGAAATAGTAGGCAAAGAAACAGTAGATTCCCTTAGACATCTAAAATTTTTAGGGATCACTGCAACGACAGCGCCTTTTATTACAGCTCCGCACGTGAAGTCTGAAATTGATCACACATTAGTTGATACAACAGGACGCTATCGTATTTTAGAGGGGCGATTATTTGAAGATATTCCTGACAACGAATTAAAACAATATACTGATGGACGAAAAGTTGTTGCCTTCAGTATGATCGGAGTTTTTGAATATACGCAGACTCCTGACTTAGCGTTTGAAAAAGTTTGGAAAATGTTTTCAGTAGGAGACGAGCTTTATTTATCCCCTAGTGAAAACAAAATTATTTTATCTAATGGTTCCTCAGTCAATTACGCTGAATATGCGGCTCTTTGCGGATTCAAATTCACAGAAGTAGAAACAATTACCGGATATTATGAATCATCAGAGTGGACATGGAATCGTGATAAAAAAATTAACGAACATGCGAGGCTTCCTTACACTGCTATTGACTGGAAGCTTGAAAAAACAGCTCGAAAATTTCGCCGAATTCCCCTTGCTGCTGGTCATGAGTCAAGAGGTGCTCTTCCTCCAACTTATACATTTAGAGCCTTAGGTTTTTGATGGCTTCGCATCAGAGCCAGCTCAGGGCTGACCATACGTAGAGCGAGTTCGGCGATTTAAAGTCTAAATTTAATCAGTTTTCCACATTTTTTGTGTTTTAGCCGTAATAATTTATTTTTCTGTGGATAAGTTCGTATCTTTCAATTGGTTTTGTAAATTCACTTTTGATTACGCCGGCAAAACTT
>JAYWEQ010000148.1:0-6227 GCA_043779185.1 Pseudobdellovibrionaceae bacterium | reverse complement strand
TCCTGGTGTTCGACCTTAAGGCGTGCGACTTCGGAAGTCTGGCTTTGATATTGACCCTGGATTTCCTGAAGACTGTTTTGATGTCGCTCTTGAATCGTTTCAATGCGTCTGCGAAGTTCGATATTTTCATTTTCAAGCTGGTCGGCACGCTCTTTAAATATTTGCAAGCGCTCGACTTTTTCGCTTAAGGAATTGTTCAGAGCTTTCACTTCATTGGACTCTAGGACCAGCTGCTGATTCATCATTTCAAAATGCTCAGTGACTTGCCAGTTCTTCTTTTCTAAATCTTCGATTTGAAATTTTGAATTCTTGGTCAGCTCAATGATTTGCTGGCGAAGGGCCGAAGCTTGAGCTTCTTTTTTATCTAAAGAGCACTTTAGTTCTTCCTGGCTCAGCTCTAAAGTCTTAGAGTATTTCTTTAACTCTTGGATAAAGGGCTTAACATGGGTTCTGATTCTTTCGTGATATTTTTGAAGTCGATCGGCTTGATTCTTTGCGACTTGGTAAAGGCCGTGAAGACTTAAATATTTTTCTTGAATGGATTGTTTAGCATTTTCCAGTTCATCAATTTTGGCTTTCCAAAGGTTGTCTTTCTCTTTCATGACCAGCCATCGATCTTGGGCTTGAGCTGCATTTTGTTTTTGATTTGAGGCTTCGCTATTTAATTTTTGATTTTCATTTTCTAGCAAAGAAAGACGCCGAAGGGTGACTTTAAGGCGTGCCATTAAGTCCTCGTTCTGAGAGATCAAACTCTCAATGGTCGAGGATCTTAAAAGCTCAGAAGGCATACGGTCCCGTTGCACAGGAAATGGCAGCTGGTCCGGCAGCGTCGATCGGCTTTGATTTAAGTCTGGTAAGAAATCGAGTTCGTTCACTTCCATCTGTTCCTCCATGAACTTAGAAGTCCCTATCTTTAGGATGACAAGGCTAAGATCAGGGGTCAAACCAAAGGCTTGAATCTAGACCATCAACTAGCTTTGGTTTTTCATCAAATGGCCGATAAATCGACTGTGGCAGATGCGGCACTAAAAATAAATTCAAAGGGTAAAAAGTCAGAAGAGACCCAGCTTTTTAATTTAAAAGCCGACGCCACTGATATGGGGCGGGCAGACAGTCTTCGCTACAATGTTTTATCTTGGGTCTTAGATGAGCAATATGATAAAGCGATCAATGAAATTAAGGACATTCTAGAGCGGCCGTCGCCGTATCCTGATTTTCATGCACGAGTGACTCGGTACGCGAACCATTCTGTGGATTTGATTTTTGCGATTAAAGCCAAACGTAATTTTCCAGGCATTAGCAGTTTAACAAGGGCCAAGCAGCAAGAGCTTCGCGAAAAGTTCAAAGAACACTTTAAAGAATTACAGTATATCCTTATGCGAGTTGAGAAAGTTGAGGCTGACTTAAGAATCAGCGACACTCGCTCGACAATTTATGTTGTCAGAGCTTTGTGGTTGGCAGGGATAGGAATTATACTTCTAGCTTTTTTGTTAGAGATCATCCGTGGACTTGCGCAAACTGGATTCGTTGTTTTTGACGAAAGTATCACCACAGGTACAAACTGGCTTTTTCATTTAATTGGAATGTAAACTGTCATAGGCTTTTTCTAAGACCGGAAGAAATTGCCCGTAGCCTAATTGTCGATTGTTCACATAAATACTGGGAGTTCCTCGCACGCCAGCGGTGATTCCTTCAGAAGCCATCGCTTGAACTTCATTGCGGGTTTCTAAATTCCCTGCACAAGCTTTCAATTGAGCACAATCGGACTTCAACTCAGCGCAAACTAAATCGCTAACTTCGTCCTTTGAGGTAAAGGACTGAAGCTTTTCTTGATGATCAAACAAGGCATGATGGGCCAGCCAACCCTTTTTGAAAAGCTTTTCGGAGCAATGGACCACAAAAGCGGCTTCGCAAGAAATTCCGTCGCCTTTTCCTGTCATCGCGGGCTCTGGATTACAAGTGCCATCTAAAGGATAATACTTAAAAACCAGTTTCACATCCAAGTGAGAGGCCACAAACGCATCCATTGCAAAATAGGCTTCTTTGCAATGAGGACATCTAAAATCTGCAAACTCGACAATCTCCATTTTTGGAGTCCCTGTGCCTTTAAATTCAATCAATCCTTGATCAAGTTTAAAATTTTGGATAGGGGCCTGTTGCCATTGTGCGATTTTTTCAACGGACATGATCGCCATCTTATCGCCTTGAAAATTATCCAAGAAAACTGAATTTAAGAAAAAGGCAGAGACCGGTATTGCAACGAAGCCACCGAGGACCACCCGATGCGCTGAAAAAAGGGCGATAAGATCAAAGCCTAGGTCTTTCAGGGGCGCAGGCTTGGCCCAAAAATAAGCACCCAGAACAGTGATCAATGACAGGCCGTAAGAAATAACACAAAAAAGGCAAAGAGTTTTTAACAGAGCTGCAGAGATTGCACCCATCACAAGGGAGGCTAAAAAAACCAGGGTTGCAAGCCAGTAGGTATAACGTCTTCCACGCTGTTCATTTTCAATCCAGCCAAGGCGTGAAGCGATGAGCATCAAAGCTAAGATAAAATTAGTGGCAAGACCCCAGACAGCCATTGGAATTCCTAAAAACTGTGAATAGGAGGACGCGCTGACCGCATCACAATTCCAAAGTTCGTTAAAGTTGCAGACGCTATTATGGCCAAGGGCCCCAAAACGAAGGGCATAAAATTTAAAGCTAAGATAGCTGTGCAATCCAACGGCAGCCGCCGTCGATAAAAGAGCAAAGAGCCAAGAAATTTGACGATTTTTTTCCATATTTTGATCAGATCATAGGATGGAGATTGAAATCAAATTAATTTGTGGAAAAATGAATTAAGGAAATACATGTGAAACAGGCTGAAAAATGGTTCCAAATACGATTTGATCTTTATCAGCATGTGCAGGCTCGGGTCAGCCAAAGGGTCGGGCGTGAACCGCGGGATCTGGTGGCTTATCGGAAAGTTTTCGAAAAACAGTTTACTAAAAAATGGTCGGTGGCATCGACCGAAGAGCTTTTTCGCCAAATTAACGAATCTGACATCGTATTTTTGGCCGATTTCCATGCCCTTCAACAATCGCAAAAGACCCATCTCCGTATTCTGAAAAAAATAAAAATGGCAAGGCCGCTGGTCCTTGCAGTCGAGTGTATTGAAGCAAAATATCAAAAATATTTGGATCGTTTTATAGAGGGAAAGCTTTCAGAAGCTGATTTTTTGCGCTTAGTCCGATGGCAGGAAAACTGGGGCTTCCCTTGGGAGAATTACCGTCCGCTCTTCATATGGGCTCGGCAGAAAAAGATCTTGGTTTACGGGGTCAATACGCACGCTAAAGAAATGTCTCAGATGTCGGCACGGGATCGCTTTGCCAGCCAAAAGATCCAAGCCCTTCAGAAAAAACACCCGGACAGCCAATTCTTTGTTATTTTCGGCGATCTTCATTTGGCTCCCAAACATCTTCCGAGGAAATCCCTGATCCCAGGCAAGAAGCATTTATTAATTTTACAAAATTCTGAAAAAATTTATTTTCAAGAGCTTCGCCGGGGCGGAAAAAATGCGGCCGAGCTGGTTCGTTTGAATAAAAATTCTTTTTGCATTCTGAATGTTCCGCCCTGGGTGAAGTGGCAAAATTATTTAATGTTCCTAGAAAAAACATACGATCAAAACTTAGATGAAAGTGTGGATTATACCGATCACATTCTGACCTATGCAAAAGTTTTAAGTAAAGAGCTAGGAATTAAAGTTTCACTTTCAGATTTAAGCGTTTACACGGCGACAGACTCTGGATTTTGGGAAAGTATCCAAAAGACTTGCACGGCTCCTGAGGCTGACTGGGTGGCGCGCCTGATTGATGAAGAAAGCGTTTTTTATTTGCCGGCCACTCGTGGAGGGTACTTACCAAGACCTTCCGTGAACCAGGCGGTGGGACTTGCGATGGAGTACTTGCTGTTTAAATCTTCAAAACTAGAGCTGAATCTTTTAGAAATGCCAGACTATTTGATTCACTGGATTTGGGTGAACGGTTGGAGCTATTTTGGCAGTAAAATAATTAATCCTAAAAGAAAGACCGACACCCTTGTCGATATCAAAGCTCGTCTTATTAGCCCTGAGGGAAAGTTAGAGAGAGAACCCTTGCAAGTGGCCCTGGCGCACAAGATCTATGAGCTGGGGGCAGCCAGCGGCCATCGCATGACGCAGAAAAAATTCAAAGTTCGGCGCAAGAGAAGTTATATTATTGCTTCTGAACTTTTGGGTGGGTTGATGGGTGAGAAAATTTTTGAAGCTTATCGCCGCAATAAATTATCAGCAGCTAAGATTCGTGAATTATTATCCACGTCGATGACCGCTGAAAGTTTTCTTCCCCAATATTTTAAATTTGTTCAATTTTTAGAAGAAATTCCAATTTCGTTTCAGAGCAAAGAGGAGAAGATTTAAATGTGGTACATGAGTTCTGGTTTAAAGCCATTAGGTCCTTTTGAATTGATGGAAATTCATGAAAAGATAAGGAAAGGGCATATCAGTCCTTATGATTTAATTTTCAAAGAGGGCTCAGCGGAATGGAAGCCTGCCCTGGAGTGGGATGAAGTTCGGCATCTAGGGTTTCCAGCCTTTGAAGCGATCGGAACCGAGCAAAATACCGAACCGGTGTGGATCGTTCTGCGTCGGAATAAAAACGAGCAAAAATATCAGCAAGAAGGCCCGCTGGCAGGCCAACAAATTATTGCTTGCCTTGCGGAAGGTCGATTCCAAGGCGATGATTTAGTTTGGAAAAAAGGACTTTCGGGTTGGTCGCGGTTGGCAGACCGACAGGAGTTTACTTCACCTGATCTTTAAAATCTTTTCCAGGGCGGAAGCGAGGAATCTTGCCGCCGGGAATGGCGACGGATTGTCCCGTTTTTGGGTTTCGGCCTGTGCGGGATTTGCGCGCCAATCGTGAAAAAGTCCCAAAGCCGACCAATTTTACTTCTTCGCCTTTTGAAACTGTTTTTTGAATAATTTCAAGAGCGGCATCAAGAACATTTTCGGATTGACTTTTTGTGAGGCGGGTTCTTGATGCAAGCTGATCGACCAATTGCGCTTTATTCATTATTGAGAGCTCCTGTTGGGGAGCAAAACTTAAGGTTTTTTAGGGGCCTTCGTCAAGCGATTCCCAACTGCTTTGATATTGAAATGATGCAGAATTATGTTAATCTTCGAAAATGATTTCAAAAGCAAAATTAGACTTGGCTCAGCTCCTTTCTGTCGAATGTCAGATCGATGCTCCTGAAATTTACGATCTCCTAGAGATTCCAAAGCTGTATGATCATGGTCACTTAGCCTTGCCGCTTTTTGGTTTAGCTAAAAAATTAAAAAAAAATCCTATCCAGTGGTGTCAGGAACTGGCCGATAAATTTTCTAAAAAGTCCCTTGACTTCATTTTGCAAGTCAATCCAACCGGTGGATTTTTAAACTTCACTCTGTCCCCAAGCTACTTAAGCGAACTTTTATTTTCTTCTTTGCAAAAGCCCAAGTTCTATCAAGGCAGCAGCGGGCAAGGACAAACAGTTGTTATTGATTACTCTTCGCCCAATGTCGCAAAGCCCATGCACATTGGTCATATGCGGGCCACCATCGTCGGTCAGGCCATACGAAACTTAGCTGAAACCCAAGGCTTCAAAGTGATCGGCGTCAACCATATTGGCGACTGGGGAACCCAGTTCGGAAAACTATGCTGGGCTTATATGGAATGGGGGCAAGAATACGATTATTCTAAAAACCCGATCGATTCCTTGCTAAAACTTTATGTCCGGTTTCACGAAGAAGCCGAAAAAAATCCTCATTTGGAAGAGGCCGGTGCGGCTATTTTTAAGCGCCTCGAGCAGGGCGATGCTGAAATTACGGTCCTTTGGAAAATGATGATCGATTACTCAATGACCGATTTTAACCGTCTTTATAAAATCATGAATATTCAACACGATGTTGTTTTAGGAGAATCTTTTTATAACGACAAAATGGCCGATGTCATTCAGCGGTTGGAAAAAGCGCACCTCTTGAAAGATAGCGAAGGCGCGCAAGTTGTTTTCTTTGATGAAAAAGATAATATGCCGCCCTGCTTGATTAAAAAAAGTGACGGGGCTTCAATTTATGCAACCCGTGATCTTGCCGCAGCGATTTACCGACGTGAAGTTCAAAAAGCCGATTTGATTTTGTATGTTGTTGGCGTCGAACAAATTCTTCACTTTAA
>JAYWEQ010000147.1:0-10394 GCA_043779185.1 Pseudobdellovibrionaceae bacterium | reverse complement strand
AATGATTCGTTTGGTCGCAAGGAGATGATAAGCCTCTAGAAAAACTGAACTTATTCGACGCGCGAGTTAAAGCAAGCACACTTAAGTGGGGCAGTTTCTTGCGCCTAAGCTAAGACATGAAATTGCAGCGATCATAAAATACTTAACCATTTTAATTCTCCTTAAAGATGACAGATGAAAAATCTAACGTCTTCCATCTTTGTGGCTTCGCACTTTGCAATCGAGGAGCCGAGATAAATTTATTTAATAACCATTAGGTTTTTTTAAAACAAAAATGAATTTAATGAGGACGGGACATTTTTTATTTTCGAGGCGAACGGGGACCCCGTTTTAAATCAGACAAATAAGGCAGGTAAGCGGCGCCTAAAACTCCGGCTTGATTTAATCCCTTAGCCACTTGAATAGGGCAGCGAAAGTAAGGATTCATTTCGTTCACTAAACTTAAGTAACGTTTTTTCATGCGCTCGTAATATAAGGAGCGAACTTTAATAAGACCACCCGAGAAAAGAATTTTTTCTAAATTAAAACCAATCGATAAATTATA
The DNA here is from genome assembly GCA_043779185.1 of Pseudobdellovibrionaceae bacterium. Lineage (GTDB taxonomy): Bacteria > Bdellovibrionota > Bdellovibrionia > Bdellovibrionales > Bdellovibrionaceae > JAYWDA01. Next base: position 9,850 of record JAYWEQ010000147.1, on the reverse strand, counting down.
ACAAAGTGCTGCCAGGGCATCAGCTGCGTCGTCGAAAAGAATCTGATATTTCTTTTCGCCACCTTCCAATGTTTGAACGAGCTCTTCAATAGAGCTCCCTTTGAAACCCATGGATTTAGCGCGCCGTAAAATTCCTGTGCCTGAGGCAATGCCTTCGACAGTGTTGTGTCTTAAGTCTTTTGAAGATTGGATTAAGTTATTCTGAATAATCAGATGGCCGAACTCTGATCCCATGCCATTCGTTTGAGCCGGTTGGCCATTAAAGATCACGCCGCTTCCAATGCCAGTTCCGATGGTGACGACCGCAAACGATTTCAAGCCTTTGGCGCCGCCCATCCAGCCTTCGGCCAGTGCTGCTGCAATCGCATCATTTTGAAATGCAACCGGTGTTTTAATTCGATTCCGGCTTAAAACTTCCACCAGATCTTTTTGTAAGGGCGCTGTTTTCCAACCAGGAAAATTCGTTGGGTTTAATAGACAGCCTTTATCAACATTCATGGGTCCGGCACTGGCTAAACCAACCCCGGCAAACTGCGGAGCTTGGAAAGCGTGAGGAAATTCTTTTTTGAAATTTAAAATCATGGTCGCCATCAGATCGATAATTTGGCGCTGTTGGATTTTCGGAGAGCCTGTCTTAAGATGAAGGATGGAAGCTTTGTGGAAAGATAAAATCTCGCCGTTAGAATGAACCAAGGCACCTGCTAACTTGGTCCCACCTAAATCTAATCCAACTGTAAATTTTTCGGCCACAGAGTCTCCCTTCGTCGATTTAAAAGTAGCGTCATAGCACGAAAATAAAAACTTCATTACATAATATTTGCTAGTGAAAAGCCAAATTAGTGAACGCATGTGTCATAATCTTCACGAAAACATAATATTCTTGATGACTCGATAGTCTGGTTTTGATGTGCTTACGTCTAGGGGAAACCTACCAAAGGATGGAGATAGAGCATGGAAGTGATGTCAAAAATCGCAATTGCGTTTTCGCATGGTGGAATATGGATGTGGCCAATTTTAACTTTACAATTAGCGTCATTTGCTATTGTGATCGAACGTTTTTACGCTTTGTACGGCAAGCGAAAAACGAACCAGGTGGCCTTGGCAAAAGGCTTTGAAGAAAGCATTCGTCGCGGCGAAATGGATCAGTTGATTCAAAAAGCCGAAAGTCTGTCGACAGAGAACGCGGTGGCCAGAGCCACTTTAGCGGGAGCTAAAGCCGCGAAGCATTTGGGTGGTAAAGAAGAAGTCCAAGGCAAAATGGACGAAGTCTTGATGCATGAAAATTCTGTGATTGATCGCCGAACTGGCTTTCTAACGATGGTTGGAAACGTGTCTACATTGATGGGACTTTTGGGCACTATCACGGGCATGATTAAATCTTTCGCATCTGTGGCCTATGCAGCGCCGGCAGAAAAGGCAACATTACTTGCTGCAGGGATTTCTGAAGCCATGAATTGTACAGCTTATGGTTTGATTGTCGCAATTCCAGCTCTGATTTGTTATGCGATCCTTCAAAACCGCGCCAACATGATCAATGAAGATCTAAACCAAGCGGCTTTAAAGGTTTTCAACTGGCTGAGCTACTCGTATGAGCCCATCGGTTTTAAATCTTTTAAAAAAGGTGACGCTTCCAGGGAAGCCAACGCTTAACAAAGATTAAAAGCCTTGTTTTCGCAAAGGAGTGCGGCGCGTGCGTAAAAATAAAAAGCATCTGGATTTTGAACTGAACCTAGTGCCATTTATCGATCTGCTTTCGGTCTGCATCTGTTTTCTTTTGATCACAGCTGTGTGGTTGAATGTGGGCTCGCTGAATGTCAAGCAAGCCGTCGGCGGACAGTCCGCAGCTGAGACTGAAAAAAAGCCTTTGATGATGGTCGTATTAGAGGCCACCGGCGAGGTCAATCTTGAGGTTCAAGAAAGCCAGCGCGTGCCCGCCAATTTGCGCAAATACCATGTCGAAGCTCAGGCTGGTAAAGTCAACAGCCAGGAGATTGAAAAAATTCTGAGTGAGCTTAAAAATCTTGAACCCGAGCTACGAACAGCTTTGATTCAGCCCAAGGCTCAAACTGTTTACGAAGATATTGTTGGATTGATGGATCAATTCAGAAAATCGGGAATGATCGATTTAGGGGTCGTTCCTCTGTAAGGATGCATATGAATCATAGTGTACTGAATGAAACAGCTTTGCAAAGTCCTTTGGCGACAGCCTCTGTTTTGCGTCCGAATGCTCATTCTTGGAAACGTGTCATCAGCGCCGATCTTTTACTGACGGCTTTGATTGATGCGTTTTCAATCTTAGTCATCTTTTTATTGATGAGCTTTTCAAGCACTGGGGAAATTCTTTTCACGGGTAAAAATATGGAATTGCCCTCGGCGGTAAAGGCCGAAGCGCTAGAGCGTTTTCCAGTTGTTAAACTTGATGAAGGCAAAGTTTTTTTAGAAGAAAAACTTCTTGAAGGGGGCGATGGCCTTTTTCAAGCCTTGCTGGCCATCCGAAAAGAGATGACGACAGCGGGAACGGCCGATGTTCCTGGGATCATTACGGTTCAAGCCGATCGAAGAATTAAATATGAAGTGTTGAATCAAGTGGTCGCCGCCTGCGCACAAGCAGGATTTAGTGACATTCGTTTTGCAGTTTTAATGAAGTGAGAGGGTGAATGAAGAAAAGACTTATTGTTGCCATTTTATCGATCCCAATAGTGCTTATCGCTCAAAGTGGTTCCGAGCCACAAGATTTGCTGATCGATAAACTCAATCGGATCAATTTAAATCTGGCGGCCAATGACTCTTCAAAAATTCCTGTCACTTTAAGACTTGCAGATTTGCTGGCCGAGCGAGCTCGCATGGCTGCTCTGAAGGATTTAGAAGCCGGTTGTGTCGATTGCCAAGCGGGACTTAAAGACCGAAAAAAAGCTTTAGAACTTTATAAAACAGCTTTGCCTCATGCAGGGCCTGATCAAAAAGCTAAAGTGCAAATTCAAATGGGGCATTTAAATCAACTGTTAAACAATGAAGCGGAAGCTAAAACTTTATATACAAGTGTGTTAAGCGCCAGCGCACCGGATAATTTAACCGCAGAAGCTCATTTGGCTCTGGCGGAAATGGCCTTTAAGCACAACAAGCATGCTGAAGCAAAACCGCACTACCAAAAAGTCATGCAGATCAAGACGGCTAGCGGGCGGGGGCTTGCCGCTTATCGAACGGCCTGGTGTGATTTTTCATTGGGTCACTACGAAGAAGCCGTTGAGGGTGTAAAAAATATTTTAAAAACACCCGAATTACAGACAAGAACTTCAGCGGCGGCCGTGGGTCAAGCTGACCAAGGTTTCTTGGAAGAAGTGTCGCGGGATTTAGCCACCTTTTTAGCGCGAAAAAGTTTTTCAAAATCTGAGCTAGAGCAAATTTATAAGCTCAGTCCAGAATCAACTCGGTTGAATAACGTTTTGCAATTAGCTAACGAGTTTGAAAGAACTGGTAAAAAGGCCGAAGCGGTCGAGGTTTGGACCTACGCTTTGGAAAGAATTTCAGCGCCGGATCTTAAGTTAGAGGCCCTCGTTCATCTAGCGCCTTTGAAGTACAAAGAAAATCAGACGGCAGATTCTTTAAAGACTTTTGAAAGCGCCTTAAATCTGTGGAGTGAGCTGAAGGGTTGCGGCGATAATAACTGCGCTGAAAAGCAAAAGCTTTTAAGGAACTTTTTAGTCAATTGGAATCAGTCCGAGAAAAAAGCGCCCTCTGAAAATTTACAAAAAGCTTACTTAGCCTTCGGTCAAGTTTTTCCAGACGACACGCAAGTTCAGCTGTGGGGTGCGCAAGTCGCTATAGCTCGTAAGGATTGGCCGGCCGCGGCCAGCTTTTTTCGGGCCGCGATAAAATATGAGGAAAAAAATCCTGGGAAAGCGGTCGAAATGGAATCGACTTTGCTGTCATTTCTAGAGATGAGTGAGGTTTCAAAGCAAGAGGCCTTATGGCAAGAAGCCTCGCAAACGTATTTGCAAGCAAGTCCGACTCATTCAAAAGCTTTCGAAGTGCGCTATCAGCAGGCTCGTAAAACCTATGAGCTTGGCGATAATACAAAAGCAGCTGAGTTATTACATGCCATGGCTATAGATAAAAGAGCCCCTGAATCTTTACGGACACAGGCCGCCCATTTATCATTAGATGCCCTGGGGCAATTAAAAGACGAAGCCAGATTGCAAACCTGGTCTGCAGAATATGCGCAAGCGTTTAAGGGTTTAGCCAAAGACTTTAAAGAGATCTCGCAGAAGACTTTGTTATCACAGACAGCCCGATTAGCGACGTCAGATTCCGAAGCGGCTTGGCAGACTCTGATCAAAATAAATGCCGCCGAGACTTCAGCCGCTGATAAAAAGATTTATCTAAAAAACAAAATTGTCTTAGCTGAAAAAACAAAACGTTGGACTGAGGCCGGCCAAGCCGTTGAAGAGTACCTTTCTTTATCAAGCTTATCGGCCGAAGAAAAAGAGTTCGCCTTATCGCAAAAGACTTGGCTTGCAGAATTGCGTTTGGATTTCCCAACAGCGCTGAAGTCTTTTGAAAAAATGACGGCGCCATCCATGCAGGCCGATCAGAAGTCTTTGAAGCTGGCACTTTATGCCGATCTTGCTGGCGTTGATAGCAAAGCTTATTACCAAAAATTTTTAGGGCAAACCAAAGAGGCTGATTTAAAAACTGAGATCGCTTCGCAGTTAGTAAGAAACAGTTCACAGCCCGAAAAAGAATTGCAACAACAACTGAGCTTTCTTAAAGCTAAGCCTGAACTTTTAGGCCGCCTGTACACTGAAATTTACGTCAAGCATCCGACCGATAAAAATTTAAAAGTGGCTCTTGCAGATCATTCGATTGATCCGACTTTATGGGGTCAGACCCTGTGGCGCCTAGATTATTTTCAAAACTTCAAGTCAGCTCAAAAGACGGTGTCGGCTGCAAAGCTGGATTCAAGCACGCAAAAGAATTTGACGAAGACCATCAAATCCCGTGCCCATGATCTAGAGGCCGTTGAAAAATTGGCAGCCTTGGCCATTAAAAAAGGCGACTGGTCGGCGCAAGTCGTTTCATTGTCTGTTTTAACAAAAGAAAATCAGCGTTTTTACGAAGAGCTGATGTCGCTACCAATTCCTGCCGGACTTTCGCCGGATGAAGAATCCCAGTATATGACAATCTTAGGACAGCAGGCAGCGCCCTTTAAAAGCAAGGCCGATCAGGGGCAAGCCAAGCTGTCTGAATTTTGGAATAGTCAGTGGAAAGAGTCTTTAAAAAAGTCTGCCGCGGAAGCTGGTGAATTTCATTCGCTGATGGCTCAGGAAATCGAAATGGTTTCTAGCGTTGCAAGTCCAGAGAATCAAAAGTTACTAGCAACTTTTGTGACGACGACTGTACTTGTTGAAAAGCCAAATCTTAAAAATATTGAATCCGCTCGAAATGATGTTCGGCAATCTCCTTTTGATCGCCTTAAATTAGAAAAACTGTTGGACGTTGAAAAAACCTCTAAGAATTTTGCGATGGTTCAATATCTTGAAACGCGAATTAAGCAGTTGAATGAAAAAGGGAGTCAGCCGTGAAAAAAATGATGGGCCTATGGATCAAGGCCGCCTGTTTGCTAAGTCTTTTGTTAGGCCCTGTCAGTTTTGCAGAAAAAAAAGCCACTACGGAAGACAAGACCTCTGCCAAAACAGAAGTCTCTCATAGTTTTGAAGACTTGCTCGTTCAAGGGAAATACCACTTCACTGACGAAGCCGTATCGACTGTTGAAGAGGATAAAGTTTTAGATTCATTATTAGGTTTAAGAGCCGATTTTAAAGATCGTATGGTCCAATCATCTGAGCAATTTTAGGGGATATGATGGAGCAAAAGCTTGTTCTACAGGATGTAGACGGAAAAGTTTTAAGAGCTTTCAATTGGGCTGGACAGTCCGTGCAAGTGATTCGCAGGCAAGACACCAATCGCCTAGAGCTTGTCGAGAATTTAGCAGAGCTTGAAGAGCAAGAGATTATTTTTGAAAATTTAGGAGAGATGAAAGCGGGTGCGAAAGCGCCTTTGATGTTGGGTCAGCTGGGTGGACTGCATTTTGTGGAAGCCGTCACAAATACCCATATCGATCGAAATAATCCCGACGAACAGGCGACTGTTTGGCGTTGGACTTTACTAGGTCTTTTTGGGGTTTTTATTTTGCTCAGTGCGGGTCTTCAGTTTGTTCCATTAACGACAGCGAAGATTGAAGAAGAGCTGAAACAACAAGTTGTTAAAATCGTTCGAAATTTAAAAAAGCCTGAAGTGGTCAAGGCGGCACCCACTTCGACGTTAAAAGAAAACACTCCGAAGCCTGTACAAAAAGCGGTTTCCATCAAACGCCTAGGAGCTCTTTCGGCCTTAGGAAGTTTAAAATCAGCACATCAAAAATCAGGATTGAATTTGGGCGCGGCTCAGACTTCTGCAGGTCCTGGTTTAGGTGGAACGGCTGGCAGTGGCGGAATGCAAACAAATATTTATGCTAAAGGCATCGTCAGCGCTCCGTTAGGCGCTGGTGGAAATGTCCAGGGCGCCGGTGGGTACGGAACAAAAGGCAAAGGCGGCGGTCAAGCCGGCTACGGATCCTTAAGTTTAGTGGGCTCTAGCGGGGCTTCGTCACTTCCACTGGGGGCTGAGGCTACGGTTGCACAAGGCTTAGATCGCGATCAAATTGCCGCTGTGATTAACAGAAATTTAGGGCAAGTGCGATTTTGTTACGAGCAAGCTTTGCAAAGTGATCCGACCGTCAAGGGTCGAGTGTCCGTGGATTTCACCATTGGTGGAAACGGCCTTGTCAAAGCGGCCGGCATCGAAAACACCACCTTGAATGCAAAAGCGGTGGAAGATTGTATTGTCTTAAGACTTAAAACTTGGAAGTTTCCCCTGCCTGAAGGTGGCGTTGACGTCAAAGTAACTTATCCATTTGTACTTCGAAGATCGGGGCAAGGTTGATATGAAGATGAAAACTTTAGTGATCAGTTTAATAGGTGCAGGGCTGATGAACATCGGCTTATCCGGTTGCGGTTGGCAACAAAATCCCTTAACTGGAAAGGGCGACATTTTAAAAGAAGCCCGCCCGAACAGTGGAGCTGGTGAAAAGCCGAAAGGTGATTCCTCAGATTTAATTTTTATTGATGCTCCCGATGCCGTCACTTTTATTGAGGGCAAAAAGGAAGTTCTGTCGGTGGAAACGCATATTTCCCAACCTGGATTTACAAACGTTGATCTGGTGATTGATAATATGAGCGATTTCCGAGGCGCCTCTTATGATGGCCGCACAAAAAAATTCGAATGGGCGCCGCCGCTAGGCACTGTGACTGATGGACTGTCGACCACTCTTGAACTCAGTCTTCATGTTACAGCCAAAAATCCAAAGACGAATATTGTCTACACTCGTGATAAAAAAGTTTTATTCGTGATTCAAAGAAGTCCACAGGACCCTCAAGTCATCGCGATCAATTTTCCAAACTCTGCCAAACTTCGGGAAGGTGGCGTGTATCCATTTAGCGTCACAGCTAAAGATTTAGACACCTCTTCTGCGGCCACGAACAGCAAAGGCCCCGAACTTGCGATTTTAAATCCGACGGCGGATCAAATTTCCTTGGCTAGTTTCGTGAAATTTAAAGATCGCACCGTGGATGCGGCCACTCATATTTTCACATCCAATTACGAATTGGATTTAAGAAGTTTGGAATTGACAAATTCATCCCATGCCGCGGGATTTGTCGTTGAAGCGATCAGTCAGTACGGACGGCGCAGTGCTTTGGTTCCTCTGACAAAAACAATTTATACGAATTTGTCTTCGCCTTTATCAACTTGGGTGGACACAAAAATCCTGAAAAACAATCAAGCCAACGTCATACCATTTATTGTTTATGACTCAAAAGGCGAGAGCATGATTTCATTGGATCGAAACGACAACGTCCCCGTCGGTGGTTCGATTGATTGCCCGCAGCGTTTGGCGACGGGTGCCTTAGAATGCACCTTCACTTGGACACCAGCGCTGGACCCAACAAAGCTTCCTAGTAATGGAACCATTCGCATGCTTGTCACGTCAATGAATCGCGACCGCTCGGACACAGACACCAATCAGTCGACGATTCAGCTTTCTTATCAAGTTATTTCCGGGAGTAAGCCATGAAATCAATTTTAATTTCTTTTGTTATTCTTGTCGCTGCCATTTCTTCTTATGCTGATGTCGAAAAAGATTTTGATGGCTTGGGCGGCAATAAAATTCTTTTAGAAAAAGCCAAGGCGATCAACCCAGGAACTGAAATTTCTGTTGTTCAAGAACGGACTGTTTCTCGCCGAAATCGCTGGGAGATCGCGCCAGAGTATTCTGGAAATTTTGGTGGCGATGCCTATGTAAAAACCATCAGTGCAGGGCTAAATGTTCATTACCACATCAATCCAAAATGGTCTTTAGGAGTTAAATACAATCAAAGCTTTAATAAACTAACACCAGAAGGTGAAGCCCTGATTGCCCGGGCTCTAGACGATTACAGTAAAAATTCCAACAATCCAACAGCCGCTGTTCCAGCGATCAACTATCAAAAAGAAGAAAAAATGGTTTTTGCTGATTGGTATCCTATTTATGGAAAAGTAAATTTATTTGATCGCGTGGCGCAATTTGATGTTTACGGATTAGCTGGTCTTGGCACCGTGACTTTACAAAGCGGTGATGCTTCATCTTATTCTTTGGGTGGTGGCTTAGGGATTTGGTGGACAAAAAACTTTTCAACACGCGCTGAAATGCGCTACCAGACTTACAAAGCGCCCTTCTTTGATGGGGAAAAATCCATGGATTTAGCCCTTGGATCAATTCAAATGGGATGGATTTTATGATGTCACAAAGACGAATGTCAGTGATTCTTATAATGGCTGTTTTAAGTCTTCATTCGACTTTTGCCAAAGGCCAAGATCTTGAAAACTTATTAGCATCTTCCGGCACCTCGAAAGCCGCTAAGAACAGCTCGATGATGGCGGATGTTTTAAAAAGTCTTTTAAAAACGCCAACGGCGGATCAGAATCACCTTCTTCGTCTTTTAGAAGAATCAAAGTGGACAGAAGCTTTAATCCAGTGGAAGCCGGCCTTTGCCAATTCAGCCTTATCCCGACAAGATGATTTTCGGGCTTACAAAGCCCTTTTGATGTTTAAAAATTCCATGACCTTGACAGGTCTGGAAGAGCTTTTTTTAATTAAAGAACCAAAAAAAATTCATCTGCAGATCTTAAATCAGTGGCGTGAGGCTGCGGGGCCGACGCATCCGGCGTGGCAGGTGGCTAAATTAGAATGGAAAAATTCTTGGACTGAAGTTTTCGGAGTTTCCACAGAAGTTCGAGTGAAGTCTGCGGATCAATCCTTACCCCACGATTTGCAAGGGCTTCAGGCGCTTGCTAAATTAGCCCCCGTCGATTCCAGGGAACGGGCCTTAATGGATTGGAATATTGCTTTACTTCACGGTGAAAAAGACGAAACCAAGGCCGCCGCAGTCATCATCGGTTCTTTGATGAAGGCAAAAAATAATCCTATTCCAGAAGATCTTTTAAACATGACAGCGGGGCGATTGCTTTATCAAAATGGCTATTTTGAAGCCGCTCAAAAGTACTATGATAAAATCCCAAAAGGCTCGGATTTTTTTCCGCAAAGCCAAGAAGAAAAAGCCTGGGCCTTCTTAAAACGGGGTCAACCTAATGATGCCGTGGCGGTGACTCAAACTTTGGTGAATAAGTCATTTGCTGGCCAAGTCGGTCCCGAAGCATGGTTTGTTCGAGCCCTCGGACAGTTAAAAGTTTGTGATTTTGGAGCCTCCTTAGAAAC
>JAYWEQ010000146.1:0-7774 GCA_043779185.1 Pseudobdellovibrionaceae bacterium | reverse complement strand
GATATGTTTTCATCGAGTCCCCTCAGGAATGAAAATTAAATAATCTATTGAAAATTTTGTACTTGCCCAATGAAAGGCAAATTTCGGTAGTAACCTTGATAATCTAACCCGTAACCAACGACAAACTCATTGGTGATTTTAAACCCGACGTAATCTAATTTGCACGGCACTTTAAGAGCTTCTGGTTTTTCTAGCAAGGCAACTGTCGTCAAGCTTGCAGGATTGCGCGCCATCAAGGTCGTCTTTAAATAATTCATTGTTAAGCCTGTATCGACAATATCTTCGACAAGGATGACGTGCTTGCCTTCGATCGGTTGAGTCAGATCCAATGTCACTTTTACTTCGCCGGAAGAGCTCATGCCACTGTAACTAGACACGCCAAAAAACTCACAAGTAATATCAGCATCGATGTGCCGAATTAAATCAGAGTAAAACATAAAAGAACCCTTAAGAACGCAGATCGCAACAATATTTTCACCTTTGAATTTTTTGGTCAGCGCGGCGCCAATTTCAGCCACCTTATTTTGTAGCTGACTTTCATTGATGTACGGTTTCACGTCTAATTCTTGCATGCTGTGCCTCGGTCCTTTTTTAAACGAAGGAGTTGTTCATAATTTCGCCAAATCCACCGCCACCTGGAACAATATAATGGTTCTCGTTAAGACCTTTTTCTTGGTCCCAAAGCTTTCCCGGTGCCGCTCTTAAAGCTGCCTCAGAGGACAGTCCGCGGTCAAGGCGAATGCAATAGATTTCAACATCCGGGTGAGCTTCTAAGACGCGTTTTAGATATTCTGGCGTGACAATCAGATGCAGAGCTAAAAACTTACGCGCGGGGCCTTTAATTTTTTGCTTATAAAATTCGATGGCTGAAACCAAGGTGTTTCCCGTGGCACCCATGGGGTCTGGAAAGATCACAAACTGATCATCAATTTCGCCGCCAATTTTTGTACCGCCCAGCTCTGTGCCGCTGACTTGATTTTTTTCATCCGTCAGGCGACTTGCAAAGATATGATCTTGACGAATGTTTTGCGGCGGCAGGGCGTAGTGCAGAAATTGATAACAAATATGACTTGGAAAAGTTCCGGCCCGCGCCAAATTTACACAGACCGCTTTTTGCTGGGGGGAAATGCCCTTTCCCTGCACTTTTTGTTCGGGGTGCAGAGCGGTCATGCGAGTGGCCGTATTCAGGTCTTCCTTTGCGAATTCTTTATTCACCACAATCGAAATCAAATGGGTGTAAAGCAGCTCGACCAATCGATCAATTTCTGGCTGAAAAGTTTCTGGAGCACAAAGGCGCGCGAGCAAGGTGTGCAGGAAGGGATTGCTTAAAATATGAACGCGAGGACCGTAGTGGTGTTCCATAAAATTCTGCATGGTTTCTTTTACTCAGAATCTTTCTCAAAATCCACAACAATCAGGAATTCGCTGGATCGATTTTTATTTTTTAAAAGTTTAAAGGGCTCCATATTTGTTAAATAGGGATCATTATCCATCCCCGTTCCGCGCGGTAAGGCGCCGGCAATAAAAAAGTAAGAATCGGCCGCGACATCAAGGGGAGCAGGATAAAAACGACGCTGAATCGCCGAGTTCGGCTCCGTCCCGGCGACCTCCCGCCAGGCGCGGACCACTTCTAGATGACCATGTAAACCTTGCGGATCGATGCCAGTGACTTCCATATAGGTTGTCAGCCCTAAATCATTTTCGGGATCATTTCCCCGCAAGCCTGCAAAGAATTGCAAGGTGGCCCCTTCTTCATAGGGTTTTTCTTCTTTGCTCAGAATTTGCCAGCCTCGCAAGTTGGGGATTTTCTTTTTTCCCTGGGGCCAAATTCCGGCGACATGATCCCCCAAAGAATTGAATTGCCCTGAGGCACGGCTGTCAGAATAAATTTGTGCAAGCACACCTTCGCTGACCTCGACGTATTGGATTCGAATTTTTATCCGTGAATTTTCAGTGGCTTTCAGCGCCAAGCCTTTTGCGGTGACAGGCGGCGGGGCCGCTGGAGCAACGTTAGCAGATGAAGAGCCCGTTGGGCTTGAGGGTTCATTGGCGGTCACTAATTCGCCGGGAAGATCGCTTTCGCCAGAGGTCGCTTGGCCCTCGGTGGAGGGAGTGTTTCCTTGCGGCGGCAATGACGAGTTCATATTTCGATTGTATTGAATGCCTTGACGAAAAAAAGACACTCGTTCATGGATTTCTTGGCGATTGTGTTTGTAAACGTAGATTCCAGAACCAAGGGCGACCAAAAGCACCACTGATAATTGCAGGAACGGATTGTTCATTATTTGTTTTAAAATGGGAACTTCGGGGGCCCGATAGTTTTCAATGTCCAGTCCGCACTGAGCACAATATGAATCCTTGGGCTGAGAAAAGCCGCAGCGCGGGCAGTTGATCATCATGAAAGCTGGACCTCCTTTTTCAGCTTAAGATATTTGCAGTTGACGCTCAACGAAATTATTTTTAGTTTGCTGAGCATGAAGCCTACTGAAGTGTTGGAAAAAATTGATTCTTTTGAATTGCATGTGCCTGTTTTATTGCGCGAAATTTTGGAAATTTTTTCGGTCTTCCAAGGCGACGTTAGGTATCTGGATGGAACCTTTGGCCGCGGCGGACATTACCGCAGTCTTAAAATGATGCTGCCAAAAATGACAGCCATGGCCTTAGACCAAGATCCAGAGGCCATCGAATTTGCAAAAAATAAATTCTCGGCCTTCGTCGAGTCTGGTGAGCTGGCTCTTGTGCAGCGAAATTTTTCAAATATTTCGGATCTTAACTTAGGTCTTTTTGATATGATGTTATTGGATTTGGGTGTGAGCTCGCCCCAGTTGGATGATGCTCATCGTGGTTTTAGTTTTTATCATCATGGGCCACTAGATATGCGCATGAATAGCCATCAAGAATTAAAAGCCTCTGATCTGGTGAACACTCTGTCTGAAAAAGAGCTGAATGACTTATTTTTTAAATTTGGCGAAGTTCGCAAACCCTTTCGAGTGGTGCGAGCCATTGTTCATGATCGAAAAGAAAAGCCTTACGAAACAACTCAAGAACTTTCTAGTCTCATTGAACGAGTCGACGGCTGGCATCGCAAAGGTTACCATCCTGCCACAAACTATTTTATGGCCCTTAGATTGGCCGTGAATGATGAGCTTGGCGTCGTCGAAAGGGCCATTCCTGAACTGATTAAGGCTTTAAATCCGGGCGGGCGTCTAGCTGTGATCACTTTTCACTCCCTGGAAGACCGCATTGTGAAGTACGCTTTTAGAGAGTCAACTTTGGGAAAACCACTGTTTAAGAAAGTCATGATTCCCACGGATGAGGAATGTGACAAAAACCCCCGAGCTCGCAGCGCTAAACTGCGAGTTTTTGTAAAGGATGTTCAGGATGAACGCCGAGAATTTGAAGTCTATTAAACCTTTTGTCAGTTTGTTGCTGATTATTGGATCCCTGCTTTTTCTGGTTTTTCTTCGCATGGAAGAACGCCGCCTTGGTTACGAGATTTTAAGAGCTACTTCAGAATATAAAAAACTAGTGGATCAAAAGAGGGGCTATGAAATTATTTTGGCTAAAGTCACGCGCCCCCAACTGTTGGACTCTTGGGCGCAAAGAAAGCTGACTCTTAAAAAAATTGAAGCCAATCAAATCATTCATTTGTCGATCGAGGGTGGCTCTTTTTCCAGGAAGGAAATGTAGTTGAAAAAAAGGATTATATTTACTTTCGCTATCATTACTTTTTTTTGGTCCGTGCTGGTTCTGCGGGCTTTTTTTATTCAAGTTTTTCCCAATGAGAAACTAACTCAGCTCAAGCAAAGACAGTTTCAAACCGTGGTCAAGCTTGAGGGCCGCCGAGGGGCTATTTTGGATCGCAACGGCCGCGACCTAGCGCTTTCGACGCCAGCGTTTTCGTTGTTCGCAGATCCCAAGCTGATTTCCAAAAAAAAATCGGCCGCAAGCCAATTAGCCAAAGAATTAGGCGTCAGCTTTGAAAGTATTTATACAAAAATTAAAGATCCGAATAAAAGATTTGTCTGGATCCAGAGACGAATTCCCAGGGAAAAGGCCGATCGTATTAAAGACTGGGATTTAAAAGGTCTTTCCTTTGTTGAAGAGTGGAAGCGGGTTTATCCGAATGAAACTTTACTTGCGCCGACCTTAGGATTTGTTGGGCAAGAGGGCCAGGGCCTAGAGGGCTTAGAGCTGCAATTTGATTCGATATTGCAAGGCAATAGCAAAAAATTAAATGTCCGCCGAGATGCTCGGGGTCGACCTCTGATGACAGACGGAATGATCTTTGCCGACAATCCCGATGGACAAGATGTTAAATTGACGATTGATGCTGAAATTCAATACGCCTTAGAAAATGAACTGTTGGCGGCGGTCAAAAATTTCGATGCTGATTCGGCCGTAGGAATTGTCTTGGAAGCTTCGACATCAGCGATTCGAGCCATGGCCAGTGTTCCAGGCTTTGATGCAAATCAAGCCTTGGTCACAAAACCTGAACTGCGCCGCAACCGGGCGCTGGCCGATACGTTTGAACCAGGATCGACCATCAAAACTTTTGTCGTTGCAGCGGCGCTGAAGGATAAAAAGCTTCAACCTAACAGCAAATATTTTTGTGAAAACGGCAGTTTCAAAGTCGCTGATCGAATTGTCAGAGAAGCCGATGCCCACCACAGTTTTGGCTGGCTGACAGTGCCTGAAATTTTGGCCTATTCGTCAAATATTGGGGCTACAAAAATTGCTTTTGAAATGGGTGATGATAAAATTCGCGAATCACTCATGGATTTTGGATTTTCACAAAAACTGGGTGTTGAAATGCCCGGCGAAGCGAAAGGTGTTTTGCAAGCCTTGCCATGGAATAGACATCTGCTCAGCAATGTTTCTTTTGGACAAGGGATGTCCGCATCAGCTTTGCAAATTGCAAATGCGTACGCCGTTGTAGCGAACGGTGGGTGGTTGAATAAGCCCTATATTGTCGAGTCTGTTAAAAATTCAGAATCCGGCGAGCTGACGGAATTTCAAGCTCAGCACTTAAAAAAAGTTCTCTCGCCTGATCAGGCGGCTAACATGCGCCTTATGCTCACTTCGATCACTCAGCCCGGAGGCACGGGCGTTAATGCGCAAGTGAGTGGTTTTTTGGTGGCGGGGAAAACTGGAACCGCTCAGAAAGTCAGTGGTAAAACCAGGGGCTATGTGAATGGCGCCTATATTTCAAGTTTTGCGGGATTTATTCCTGCGAGCGATCCTAAGTTTGTGATCTACATTGCTGTCGATCAGCCACGAAAAGCTTATTACGGAGCGCAGGTGGCAGCGCCAATTTTTTCTAAAGTTGCCTCCTATGCGGCTCGCAAAGAGGGCCTTGCACCGACCTTGTTAAGTGAATTGGCCGTCATCAATAAACCAAAAAACAAAATTGAAAAAAATGATAGCTTGAGCAGCTTTCGAACTTTGCAGGAAATTTCTGATAAGGGCCAAATTAAAAATTTAGTCACGGTGCCGGATTTAAAAGGCCTCAGCCTGCGTGAGGTTTTACGGCAGGTGGGCGGCTCGGATATTAAAATTAATATTCATGGTCAGGGGGTTGTCTTATCAACCTTGCCTGCGGCCGGCGAAGCCCTTAATGATCGCAGCGAAATTCAAGTGTTCCTCCAATGATTCTTTCCTTAACCCAGGCCATGCCCCTTGAAGCTTACGATTTAAGTCTTCTGACTGAGGCCGAGTTTGGACATATTGAAAAGGCCAAAGTGGCTCATTTACAAAGCTGTCGGGCTCATTCTTGTTTTGAATTAAGAAAAATGGCCGGAGTGTCCTCGAAAGAAGCGGCTGTGTTAAGAAATGAAAAGGGTCGGCCGTACTTTGCGAAATTAGATTTCAATATTTCAATTTCACATAAAGAAAACTATTGCTGGCTGGGTCTTGTGAAAAAGCCCGGTCTGATTGGCGTTGATATCGAAAAAATTGTGAAGCCCGATTCTGCCGACAAAATGTTTAAACATGTTGCAAATGATTTTGAAAAAGAACAATACCAAAACTTATCAGAGCATTTTTCAAAAGAAGTCTACTTAACTATTTTGTGGAGCCTTAAAGAATCCTTGTACAAGTGTGAAAATAGCAATCATGATCGGCTTAGTTTTTTAATAGATCCCTTTCAAGAATCAGCCAGCCTTCACTTTTCCTCTGGGTGTTCTTTAGAAAGCCTGTGGGCAGGTCGTGAAATTCGGATTAAATATGCCATCCAGAAATCTTTTGTTTGTAGCAGCATTTACGTTGTCTAAAGATTTCTTAACTTTAATTTCGGAGTTTCGACTTGCGGAATTGGAAACTCAGGCAAATGATCGTCTGGCGTGATTAAATGGCCGTTCAAATAAGTTTGTTGCAGGCCATTTTTTTGAAAAGTCGTGATCTCAAGTTCCAGATCTTTGGTCTTTAAAAAGCCATTCCAAGTCAAAGCCAAGCCCTCAGGACCTTCAGAGCTCTCGCCGGATAAAGATACTATCACCTGCTCGCCGGCCAAGGTTTCAGTCAAAGTGGAATAGGATAAAACAGAATAATCTAAATTTTTTGTCGCCATGGTGTAAGAGCTTTTCCCCAAACTTGAATAAGTGATTTGGGTTGAAACAAGCTGACGGCTGGCCCGCAATGTCGGATCTACCACTGACAAATTGGAGGTCATCTTAAAATCACTCCCGACTGTCGTTACTCGGCGGTCGATGTCGTTACTTAAAACAGTAAAGTTAGCATCTGATAAAGTTTCCATTTTAATCGGACAAAAGAATCCCAAGACTTGGACCTTCGATTTCAAACGAACGGAATCTCCATTGTAAAAAGGCATCGACCTCTGGATTGGAGCGATCGTTAAAGTCTGGCAATTTTGCGTCTCCTGGGTCACGGCCAATAAGGTCACCCAGTCTTGATAGGTTTTTTTCATTTCAGAGGTTAGAGGTTTTATCTTAGGTGAAGCAAAAATTAATTTCTTTGGGATTTGTAAATCTTTGCGATCAGCATTTTCATGATTAGGGGCTGAGCAGCTCAGCATCGTTAGGGAAAAAAATAGTGACAAAATAAAGGAAATTCTCATAAAGCCTCGCAACCTCCTAAAATAGAGGCAAAGCTGATTTTCCTCAATGAGGATCCAAGCAGTGCAAAATAATACCAGGCTTGTCTAATTGTTAGACGGTCGGGTCGTTGTTTTTGTGGGTGCTAATGCAACCCCATCTGTCGGGCCATCAATAGATTATGAGTCCGGCAAAGGAGTCGCAAGTTATCTATTGAATTTGAGCCTCCCCAATTGATCGGCGTGATGTGATCAATCTGAAGTTGAAACTTCGATTCGCAACGGCTGCCGTCGGGGCTTTGATATTGGCAACAGCCGTGGGCTTCAGCAAAGAGTTTTCTTTTTAATTGCACTGAAATATAAGACCGCGTTGCAAGTGACGATGGAGCGGAAGATTTTTCTGGTTTTAAATCGCCAACATCCGTAGCGGAGCCAGGTTTTGCTTCACTTTGATAGAGATCAGGATTGCCGATCTCAAGACCTTGGGGCTCTAGATTTTGAGGCTTATTTTTTTGAAGTTTTTTTAAGTCTTCAGACTTCCCAAGTTTGGTTTGATTGAGTTTTTTAGCCATCACAGAAATAGCTTCTGCCCATGATCCGCTGTGGGCAATATGGGATACGAAATTTTTTGCTTGCTTAAGTTCTTCAAATTGCTCTTTCGTAAAAGTGATTTCAAAGCGGACCGATTCATCTTTTTGGGGACGAACAACTTCTTGAATTTTC
>JAYWEQ010000145.1:0-4968 GCA_043779185.1 Pseudobdellovibrionaceae bacterium | reverse complement strand
CTGGATTTAGACTCATTCGCCGTCGTCAGATTTTTTTTGAGAGCTTCTAAACTTATTCTTTACGAAATTGACAGCTTTGCGCTTTGGATTCGTCCAGAGATGCTTTTTGGTAAAATATCTAGACTCGTTTACAGGTGTTGCCGCTTTCGTGGCCATTGTAGACGGAGTCATGGAGACAGCATTCATTAGGGTTCCACCAAGACCTTCGGCTACGCCCGAGATGCCACTGGTTAAAAAGGCAGAGGTCACTTTTGGAATCATAAGCACTGACAAAAGCAGCATCAAATTGACAATGACGGCTGTCAAAAAGCTCACTTCCGAGTCCGGTTTATTGATATCCGAAAAAGCAAAGCTCCATAGCATGCAACAAATCACGCACCACAGAATTTTCCAGGTGCAAACCTGTATTAGTGATTTGAAAAGTGCCGTCGTTGCTCCTGCCGTTGTCGGTAGCACGTAGAGAGCTATCAAAATCGGCGACATCACATAGAGCAGCATCCAAGAAAAAACAAAAAACGCATCACCCAAATAGACCGTCACATAGAGTGCAAAGAAACTTAAGAGAGAAATCAGAATTAGAACCATGTCTTTGACACTCAGCCAAGAAAAGCTCAAGGATTTGAATTTATCTCCAAGGCGCTCAAAAACATGACTAAAATCATTAAACCCGCCAAGCTCATTCACGACAGCATCGGTAAAGGTGGCAAGCAGATTCATGATCTCAGGGAGAGCCACCAGCAAAAGGGCTGCAATAAAAACTCGGCCAACTAAATGTGTGAATTGCGGTGTTCCGCCAATGGCAAACTTGAAATACTCCAAAATGATTCCAATCAGCAAAAGCACCGTCATAAAAAGATAAAACAGATTCCCAAACACTTGATGAAGTGTCTGGGCTTCTGATGCAAGCCAGGACATATCCATATTTTAAAACCTCGGAAAAGTGAGATTGACTTGTTTTGCTTTCATCGCCGTACCCAAGATGTCGGCTTGCTTTAGATATTCGGTCGTAGTCTCTTTTTCTTTTTTGTTTTGAATTGCAAGACCCTGAGCTTGAAGCTTAAGACCTGTGGCCTGGGCCCTGATCTGCTGATTCATGATATGAACTAAAACACCGAGTGACTGTGCCGTGAGTTTTTGCGCAACGCCCGGAGAGGCCTCATTTGAGTATTTCTTAATATTTTCTCCGACACCGTCTAATTCTTTAGCGTAATCGTAGAGCGAATTATTCAATGAAATTGCTTCCGCCACAACTTGATCGGTGTCGGCCTGAACACCTTGATTTTTTGACGGCGCTACATCACCGTAGAGGCTTCGCAAGTGCTCGACAATGTTTTCAACTTTTTTAAATTCTTTGTAGGTACCTGGGTCCATATAGGGACCCATCGTATCAAGTGCTCTGAGGGTGTCATTGATTCCTCGGTTGACGTCCCGAATGAGACCAAGCGTATCTTGGCCATTTTGAACAATTCTTTGGAGCTCATACAGTTGTTTGATCGCTTGGGCTAGAATCTGAATCAGTGTGATGTTTTCTTCACCGAACATCGAGGCCTGGGCCATGTTGCAGGGACCAGTGATCGTCATCAAGATAGCAATGGCAGCAACAATGCATTTCTTCATGACGCCTCCTTTCCGTTAGCGGCAGAGGCCCCTTGGGAATGAGTTTTTGCCGCTTCCCGCAGAACATCCAAATCGGTGAGCGAAGGATTCTTCTTTTTGATATCGTTCATAAGCGCAAGGTCTGTGGGGTCAGTGGTGAAAAGCCAATATTCCAGCGGTGTCGAATCGATTCTAATAACCTGACGTTTATTTTCGGCCATCAAAAAGGCTTCAGAATAAAATCCCTTTTTTGATCCCAAGGATGAAATCTGCTCCATCTCTCGGTCGTTAAGCATCAACGCATTTTTTAGACTCTCTTGATCAGCACCTTTTTGCCGCAAAATCCATTTCAAGGAACTATTCGGCATGATAGCACCGGCCACTTTGCTTTTTGCGAAATCGTCCATCGTTTGAGAAATCGCAATCGCCGAAGCTCGGTATTTACGAAAAGTTCTAAAAACGTCCCCAATGAACAAAGACGCTGAATCGTCTTGCAACAATCTCCAGCACTCGTCAAAAATCGCAAACTTCATTTGGGTTTTGTCTTTTTGCACTTCACGCCAAATCAAATCTGTAATCAAGAACAAGCAAATGGATTGCAGATCCAAATGGGAATCCAGATTTTTAAGATCAAAACAGACCACATCCCGGTCAAGTCTGACAGTGGTTGGCCTATCCACCATTTTCCCAAATGGTGAGTCCCCACACCACAGAGATAAAATCTTACCAAGCCGCTTGATCTCTGCCTCTTCATGGGAAAGCAACCTTGTCATCAGATGCGAAAGCTGTGGCGCGGATTCTTCCGCTAGCACGAGCTTTATGAGTTTTTCAAGCTCCGCTTTCTCTAATTTCCCAAGCGCCAATTTGCCGGGCTCTTTAGTCATCAGCTCCACGACAGTTACCAAAAATTTGATTTTTTGATCAACCTTCTCTGTATCCAGTTTTTCTTCAGGACTTAGATCAAATGGGTTAATCGAGAGATCGGACTTAATCCCGAGCTCGATGTACTGGCCGCCTAAGTTTTCACAGGTGCGCCGGTAGCTGGCTCCAATGTCCAAAATAAAAACCTTCGGCTTTTCCTTCATCATTTGCGAAATCAGGGAATTGGCAAAATAACTTTTTCCGGCGCCACTTCCGCCGCTCACAATCATGTTGCTGTTCCCTAAGGAAGCTGAAAACGGATCAAACGGCAAAAGTCCGCCGTCGCGAGTCCTAAGTAAAACCTTCGGTAGCTCGTGGCCCTTCCAGCTTCCATACAGAGGAACAAGATCCGAAAGCACACTGGTGTTAACCTTGATCGTGCGCTCTTTTGCAATTACCTGCGGGAGGGCGACTTGAGAGAAAACGTCAAAGGCCGCAACTGTTTCAAGCATTCCTTCAGCCCCATTCATTTCCCGAATGAGCATCAAAGTATCAGAGACTTGCGAATCTAAAATATCTAAATCGGGCGACCGCAGTACGATTTGCAGAGCCACTTTAAACACATGCTCAGAACCTTGAATCATTTCCTCCAAAATACCTTCAAGGTCCCTGAGTTTTGCTTGGGACTCTAAGTCAGTGACACCTTTTTTACCGACTGTGGCTGCATAGGCCATACGCCGTTGCATCTGTAAAGCCGAAATCTCTTTTTGCTGATCTAGCACTTCGACCGAAAAAAATAATCTAGATTCAAATGGCAAGGACCGAAGTACCTGGGCCATTGATGAGAGCGTGTTTTCTGGAAGCATTTTGAGCGAAATGACTTTATGGTACACTCCACCCAAAGAAAAATTATCAACGCCGATCACACTGTCAGTCAGACAAATCTGGTCCCGCACATCTTGTGCTGAAATATTAGCTTCAATAATAGGGCGGTCAGGGTTCCACTGATTGTAGAGTAAATGAAAAGTTTCTTGCTCAGCCAGTCGCTGGACCATAATTTCAAGTGAGGCGAACTGCGAAATAATATTTTCAATCACGCGCTCGAACCTCTGAATCTCAGACCGCAAATGTGTTTCGGTTAGATTTTTTTCTTGAGGTTTCCAAAACTTGAACCAAAGTCGATGTTTTTTAGGCGGGATTTCAAAATTTTTTCGAATAAAAATAAAAAGTCGCTGCTTGGGGAGCTCGCCGCCGTCATCAAGCGCAGTAAATTTTGAAATTCTTGAATCTAGAATTTCTTTTTGAAAATCAGTTAAATCATTTTTGGAAAGCATTCCGTGAGCTGTAATCACCTTGTCATTGCCGCCGCTGATTTCTTGAATGAACTGAATGGAAAGGCCAGGCGGCAATCCGTTTAATAATTGCCGGATACGGTGTTTTAAAATATTAATCGACTCATCACTCTCCGATGAAATATCAATCGAAGGGATCTCAAAGCCACAGCCTAAAGAGAAATCCTTAAAAACCATGACGCCATCTTCAAAACCCCAAAGCTCAAGACGGTTTGCGAGACTTGAATCCTGCATATTTAAAAGCTCCTTTCTGTTTCATTTGAATGAGCGCATTTTTATTTGTTGTGAGCGCCCACGCCCGGTAAATACCGGGCGTGAACTGGAATCTGAGCCAATGCATGAGATAGTTTTCAGCTTTTCCCATCTTCATAACTCGAAGAAGAATGGCCAAAATTCCCACGGGCCCAAATGTGAAAAATATTTTAAGTGCTGATTCCGCAAAAATGAAATTGAGCAGACACAAAAGAACACTCATCACAAATAGATCGATCACTTCAAAACCTAAGATCAGCGTCTTTTTTTCTAAACACTTGTAAACTGTTGAACTCTCAAGACTCATTTTTCGCTCCCATGTTAGTGGATAAGGCTCTGGATAAGTGACATCAGCGAACTTGCCCCGAAGGCAATGCCTGCACCGATGCAGGCCAAAATTAAGTGGGTCCGTCCGTTGGGATTGCCGCTGATGTAGGAAATTCCTGCGAAAATAAAACCCAGCGTTGCTACAATGGGCACGAAAGTGCCCACGAGCTCGCCTTGAACGGACCTAAGTGAGCTCTCAACGCTGGCCGCTGCCAGGATTGGTAAAAGTGAAAAAAGACAAAACAAAACCGTTTGAGCAAGATTACGCTTGCGCATTTTAAAACCTCCGAAAAAATATTAAAGTTTAAATTTCTAAAAATGATCGCCCGGCGACCTCGCTTTAGGCCGCAGCCGACTCTTTTGAGTCAAAATGAAAATCTTGAGGTTCCAGTTTCAAATAATAAACCTGGCGAAGATCGGGCAGATGAATTTCAATGGCGTTCTTCTTGGGGATCAGAACTGCGGAGCCGACCTTTGCAAAGTATCTTACAGTGCCCGAGTTCTCACTTCTGCCCGAAAAAATAACGTACTCCCAACCGCTTCGATCCCGATGTGGGGTCATATAAAATTTCACTCCTGG
>JAYWEQ010000144.1:0-4286 GCA_043779185.1 Pseudobdellovibrionaceae bacterium | reverse complement strand
ATCGATGCCGGCAATATTTGGCGGAATTGTAATTTCCGGTTGTAAAGCATTGCCATTTTTATCAACAATTTTACCGGTCGGATCTTTTTTAAAAGATCCGTCGCGCGTGTAAGCAATTTGTCCATCAGGAGTTAATATTTGGAAAAAGCCAGAGCCTTCGATTTGAACATCTAAGCTATTTTTCGTCACCAACGCATTCCCTGTTTCAAAGTCTTTTTGAATGGAGGCCGTTCTTACGCCAAGGCCGGTTTGAACGCCGTTGGGAGAATACGAATTAAGTCCTGTCGAAGTGCCCGGTTCTTTTTGAGTTTGATACATCAGGTCTTCAAATTCAGCCCGCGATCTTTTAAATCCCGTCGTCGACACGTTGGCGATATTATTCGAGATCACATCCATGTTATCTTGCTGGGCTGCCATTCCCGTCGCGGCTGTATTTAAACTCTTAATCATGCAAAGCTCCTTGCTTTAATCAAACTTTTAAAGTTTGATTACATTCCAGTCTTTCCAACAACATTCACTAATTTATCTGACATTTGATCATAGGTACTGATGGCTTTTTGCGTGCTTTCAAAAACCCGATTGGCTGAAATCATATCCGTCATCTCTTGGACGATATTGACATTGCTCAGCTCTAAAAAGCCTTGTTTGACACTAGAGCTTGCGACATTTGTAACTTCGGCTTTCGCATTGGTTTTAAATGCAAACATTCCGTTGCCCACTTTTTGCAGCTGATCTGGTTTTTCAACATTAACGATGGATAACTTTCCAACACTTTCAGTGCCTTCAAAAATTTCCCCGCTGTCGTTGATGGCCATTGGGGCCTGGCCTGTTAACCTGATCACACGACTGGAAGACTCGGTTCCAGGAGGAGCTTCTTTTAAAACAGGAAATCCTTCTTTCGTGACAAGCTTTCCGTCGCCATCCAAGGTAAAGTTTCCGGCCCGCGCAAAGCGCGTCCCTTGCGGGGTTGCCACTTCAAAAAACCCTTTACCTTCGATGGCTAGATCCATTTTATTACCGGTGTATTTAACAGTGCCCTGGGATTGATCTGTAAAAGTGCCCTTCGTATCAACAAAACTTTTGTCCCCGCCCTGCATATCATAAAAACTTTCAATCGAAGCTGGCACCCGTGGCACTTGCATCACATCAGAAGGCTTTTCGTTGGCGGTCAGATACTCTTGGAAAACTTGTTTGTCTTTTTTAAAACCGGGGGTGTTCACGTTGGCGATATTATTGGCAATCGTATCTAGTCTTAAACTTTGCGCGATCGCCCCGCTCAAAGCTGTGTACACGCCTTTAGTACTCATACGATTCCTCCACAATTATTAAAAGAGCAAGCCGTGTGCCACCAGCTCAGCACGGCTTTTTAAAATCTTAGACTCCTGGACTTTCGAAGAGATTATTTTTCTAGCCTCTATTGAAATCACAATTCAGCCGAGGGATCTTTCATGACTGGACTAAAGTTAGATCTAGGTTTGACCTAGACAGTGTCCAGGTCTTCGCAGGGTTTCTGTCAGAAATAGAACACCAGTGTCAAAAACATGTTACTTTTAAATCTCATGAAAATATTTCTTAAAGCTCTATTTGTAGCTTCATTATTTCCTATTGCCAGCATCGCTCTTCCTGTGGCTACAGAAAGCCCGGCTCCTCTTTCATTGAAAGAAAAATTAAAAGCTCTGACTAAGCAATCCGTTCGCACTCAGTCGGATGCTCTGATTTTTGATTTGCCCGTGACTTATAATAAAAAAGTCAGCAAATGGATTCACTATTATCAAACAAATGGCCGCAAGTGGTTTCGCGAATGGCTCGAGCGATCGACGCAACATATGCCTCCCATTCAAAAGGAACTTCAGCAGGCTGGGTTACCGCAAGACTTAGCCTATATGGTGATGATTGAAAGTGGATTTTCTGCCAATGCAGTCAGCTCAGCCCAAGCGGTTGGACCATGGCAATTTATTGAAACCACTGGCAACCGATACGGCTTAACTAGGAACTGGTGGCTTGATGAGCGACGCGATTATCACAAAAGCACCCTAGCTGCGACCAGATACCTACGTGACCTTTATCAAGAATTTGGCTCTTGGTATTTAGTGGCCGCCAGCTACAACATGGGTGAAAGTGG
This sequence comes from Pseudobdellovibrionaceae bacterium, assembly GCA_043779185.1. Taxonomy (GTDB): domain Bacteria; phylum Bdellovibrionota; class Bdellovibrionia; order Bdellovibrionales; family Bdellovibrionaceae; genus JAYWDA01. The sequence goes on along the minus strand of JAYWEQ010000144.1, from coordinate 2,164 downwards.
GCTTAGAAAACAAATCACCCGCCACGGCACAAAAGATTTTTGGACTTTGATTCGCGCCAAAGCCTTACCCGCTGAAACCGAAGAATATGTTCCCAAAATTCTTGCTGCCATGCTGATTGCAAAAGCGCCGAATCTGTATGGCTTCCGTAATATCGAACGCATGAATGCTCTGACCTACGATGTGGTCTCAGCCCCCGGCGGGACTGACTTAGATGGAATTGCAGATCACTTAGGAGTCACGCGCAAATCTTTAAAAGATTTAAATGCCGAACTTCTGCTGGGCTACGTTCCTCGGCAAGTGGGGCATCATTTTATTCGTGTTCCGCGGGGCGCTCAGAAGATAGTGACTGACTATCTCCAGCAGACGTCACAAAAAGTTGCTTGGAAGTAATTTTCCAACAATAATAACCCACACATGGAATTTCCTGGTTTAATTGTTCAAAAATTTGGTGGCGCCACTCTGGCAGATCCCACGCTGATCAAGCACGCAGCCATGCGAGTCGCCGCCTTGGCTGCCAAACATCCACTGATTGTTGTCGTCAGCGCCATGGGAAAAACCACGGACTCATTAATTAGTTTAGCCAATCAAGTTTCATCACATCCGCATCGTCGCGAATTAGATATGCTGCTGTCAGTCGGTGAACGCATGAGTATGTCGCTTTTAAGTATGGCGCTGAATGATTTGGGCTGTTCCGCCATTAGTTTTACAGGCAGTCAGGCCGGTATCATGACCGATGAATCGCACGCCAATGCTTTTATTCAAGATGTAAAACCGATTCGCGTCGTTGAAGCCTTAAAACAAAAAAAAGTTGTTATCTTGGCAGGATTTCAAGGTGTCTCGCCAGTGACAAAAGAGATCACAACTTTAGGTCGCGGCGGCTCTGACACCACGGCCACCGCTTTAGCCGCCTATTTCAAAGCCGAGCGATGTGATATTTTAAAAGAAGTTCCATCTATTTTTACAGCTGATCCCAAAAAAATTCCGCAAGCAAAGCCATTACGGCATCTGACTTATCAACAATTAGCAGATATGACTTTTTGGGGCGCCAAAGTTTTACACTACAGATCCGCTGAATTAGCCATGACTCACAAAGTTCCTTTGTATATTGGACCCGCATCAGACCTTGCCGTGAATTTAAATCAAGGCACTGTTATTAGTTCAGTGATTAGTTCGTCGATCCCTCAGGAGAACACTATGTTTTTTGAATCTGTTCAGTTTTTAGCTCTCAATTCGCACGATCAAGTTTGTGTGGTGCATATTCAAAAAGATAATTGGCACAGCGCCCTTGCTGAAGTAAATTCGTTTCTGCAATCAAAACAACTTCCGCTGATGCAAGTATTGCAAATTCAAAAAACGACAGCGGGTTTCGAGATTTGGCTGACAGGCCCTGAAGAGCAGGTGCACACGGCACAAATGGAATTTAAATCCGCGCCAGGAATTCAATTGGATAACGACGAGTGGGCGACAGTCACCGTGACTTGTACAGGCTCAGTGTCAGGACAAGTTTTTTCAAAAGTTTCAGAAGTCTTAAAAGGCATCAATAGCAAAGTTCGCTCAGCGCTTTGTCAAAGCAGCAATATCACTTTCCTTCTTGCAAAAAATGAACTGCCAAAAGCGATCAAAGAATTGCACCTGTTGATTGAAAATAAAATTTAAACGATTTTAAAAAATTATGGTTTCAAAGTTCCTTGGCGCCATTCATAGTTGTAACGATTTTTAATTGTCTGCCAAGGATCCGCATGCGGCCCCAGCAATCCATCAGGACCGACAACGCCTGCTAAATCTCGTCGAACGGGCGCATGATAACCCATCTGAGGACGAAAATTATTTAAATTCGGCATTCCATTCATAGCACCACCGGCTCCAGCATATCGACCGGCGCCACCGCCAGCACGGCCCGAGGCTCCACCATTCCAAGCTCCGCCACCACCACCACCACCGCGCCCTAAACCACCATTGATATTTGTATTGATTCCACCAGCGCCGCCATCAGATCCGCCGCCCGATCCACCATTGCCACCGCCCGCTCCACCGCCACCACCTAAGCCGGCCGAGCCACCCATGTGCCCACCAATTTCATCCGCAGCTTGAGGTTTAAAAGATCCAGCTCCCAATTCTCCAGCAGGATCATCAAAGTTAGGAGCGGCATTAACACCTTTGCCT
>JAYWEQ010000143.1:0-13331 GCA_043779185.1 Pseudobdellovibrionaceae bacterium | reverse complement strand
TTTTGTAAATTCACTTTTGATTACGCCGGCAAAACTTCCAGCTGACTCAATAACCGTAAAGCCTTGCACAGATTGAAGCCCAAACACGCGCGGTGTCCCACTACATCAAGCGTCATTGATTCAGGATGTCTTGGTTAAAAAGACTGCTCAATAAGATCCGCAAGGGCAGTTTGTCGCTTGCGATTGTCAATCTGGCCAACAGCCATTGCAAAAGCCTTTCGGCTCCCCACAAATACGGCAAGTTTTTTAGCTCGCGTAAGTCCTGTATAAATCAGGTTTCTAAAAAGCATATTAAAGTGCTGACCTAAAACAGGAATTATAACGACCTGAAATTCGCTGCCTTGAGATTTATGGATCGTTATCGCGTAGGCGAGTGAAAGATCAGTTAAGTCTTCCTTTTCAAAACAAACGACACGTTCTTCGCCACCAGAAAAACAAACCTCGCAGGTCATATCTTCGGAATCCACTTGGGTAACGCGACCAATATCACCGTTAAAAACACCGAGGTCATAATTATTTCTAGTTTGAATTACCCGGTCGCCAACTCTTAATATGCGAGCACCGACTTGAACCTGGCGTTTATTTGGGGCCTCGGGATTTGATATTTTCTGAAGCGATTCATTTAAACTTAAAGTACCGAGTGTGCCGCGCACTTGAGGTGTTAATATTTGAATTTCGACATCTCTTCCAAGCCATTCCGGAATTGTTTTTGTATAGAGCCTCACCGCAGTTTCAACAGCAGATAACCCGTAGTTGAGTGATGACCATGGGTGAACCTTTTTTAAGACCGCCATTAGTTCTTTGGTATTGGACTCAGCCTTCGCGAGAACACTTAAATCTACATGCTTAAATTTCTCGGGGATTGTTAGCACAGGAGCGCGAATTGACTGTTCATCGATTTCTTCAGGTCGATAAAGTTGATCAACCTCAACTCCTTCGGATGTCTTTTGAAGACGGCCTTTCCACTCTTCTCCAAGCTTTATAAGATGGCCGGTGTCATCCTTCAGAGTTTGTTCAATAGCAAATTTGGCACGTTGAATAAATTTGATTTGATCTTGAGTCGCCTCATCTGCATCAACAAAAAGACAGTCATGTCCTTCAGCAAAGGCATTTGGCTTTGCAAGTGGCGAAATGATTCGTGGAACTGATCCGCTATTAATTTCATGAGCAAATCTAATAATCGATGAGGCCTGAGCTTGTCGAAACACTTTTGTAAGTCTAAAGCGAGGCACACTTTCCGTTTTTAGAAGATCAGAAAGAACATCCCCGGCACCGACAGATGGAAGCTGGTCTGGATCTCCAATAAAAAGAACTTGTGCTCCTTTAGGAACTGCCTTTAAAAGACTTGCGGCCAAACTTATATCAAGCATTGAGGTTTCATCAACAATCAAAAAATCAGTCTTGAGTGGATCCTTGTCGTCTCGCTTAAAACCATTCTTGTCAGGAGCCCATTCAAGTAGCCGATGAATTGTTTTCGCTTCAAATCCTATGACCTCAGTCATTCTTTGGGCTGCACGGCCGGTTGGTGCTGCAAGGAGAACATGCTTTTTCATTGCTTTTAGAAGTTGAACCAACGCTTTCGTACAAGTTGTCTTTCCGCAACCGGGTCCGCCAGTTAAAATAGAAAATGATTCGCCTGCGATACCACAAACTGATGCTTGTTGTTCATCACTGAGAGTGATTCCACTTTTTTCACAATGCTTTGTTACCCAATTACGAATACGATTGACGTCGACCGGAACTGAAATCGCAAGAAGGTCTTTGACATGTTTTGTTGTAGTCAGTTCGTCAAAGTATAGACCCTTGGAGTAATAGCAGGATGCAAGCTCGCCATCTCGAATGAGCTTTCTGCATTTTACTTGATCCGTTGAAAGTAGAGTTTGAAGAACTTCAAGAATTCTTTCCGGTTCAATTTTCTCTCTCAAAAGCTCTAGGGTATTGCCGATGATCTGTTGATCGGTCAAAAAACAATGACCCTCTTCGCGGCTTGCCGACAAGACATGTTTTATTCCGGCCTCGATTCGAGGCTCGCCTGTCTTTTCAAAACCCATGGCCAAAGCAATTTTGTCAGCGGAGAAAAATCCGATCCCATAAATATCATGGGCCAGTCGGTAAGGATTGGCGGACACAGTTTGAATGGCCTTATCGCCATATGTTTTATAAATTTTGGTCGCAAATAATGTGCTGATTCCGTAGCCCTGAAGAAAGATCATTACGTCTCTAATAGACCGGTGCTCTTCCCATGATATTTTAATTTGCTCTAGTTTTTTTTCAGCAATTCCTGGAACCAACATCAACTCTTCAATTTTACTTTCAAATACTTCGAGGGTTTTTTCATTAAAGTGGCCAACTATTCTTTTCGCGGTAGCGGGTCCAACTCCTCTGATAAGGCCAGACCCTAAGTATTTTTCTAATGCTGCGGCTGTGGCGGGCTTTTTTTCAACTGCACGAACTGCTCGGAATTGTTCACCGTGTTTCGGGTGGTGGCCCCATTCACCCCAGAATTCCATAGTAGCCCCTGCAAATACTTTGGCCTGATGAATAAGTACCGTTGTCATACGCGCCGGGTCTCGAAATGAGGTTACTTTTAAAACAGACCAACCATTTTGCTCATTGTGAAACGTAACTCGTTCAACAATGCCAGCGAGACGTTCAAGGTGTTTTTCATTTGAAATGGTTGGATTCGGTGATCCCATCAATTTTTACTCTTTATCAAAGTGGCAATCCTTCAGGGCTTACCAAACGTAGATGGCTGGGCTTTGCAATCTGGTTCACTGGAGTCGCAACATTTAAATGTTTTAGAATACGAACGGCATTGTCAGCATTATAATTTTGAAAGCCAAGATCGGCTCTTTGTTTAATATCACTAAGAATTTGAACAGCAATATTTAGCTCGTTTTTGGATAACTGACTTTGAAGAGCACTTGCTATGCGGTCAGGATAAGAAAGGCCATAGTTTTCCCAGCATAAAAACATTAGCAGGTCTTTTAGAAAAATATTAGGGAGAAGACCAATCGATGACGGTGTTATGCTTAAAATACTTTTCACCCACTCCATGCCAAGATCGCCCATGTTTCCGTATGAATCGTCCCAAGTATAGTGTTCATGAAACAGGGTCAAAGCCGCGCGGTAAACCGCATATTGATGTGCTGTTTTGTTTATGGCAGGATCTTTTGTAACAAGCTCTCGTTGAATTCTTTTCTCAACCTTACGGCTAAGGGCAAAGGTCCGTCCCTTTGGGAAATGGCCATGTTTCTTTGGTGGAACAAAAAGATCTAACAACCTTTCTGCGATTGGAGTTGGGTCAATAGGAAGTTGACTCCACATACCCCGAAAGGCCTCTTGTTCTAAAAGTCTTCGAGGGGACCTGAGCATGGGCTCACTTGGCTGATGCGATCCCTCTTGATCAATAATGTTTCGAATAGCTTTCTGCGACTCTTTTTTAACAATTCGATCAGTTAGTTTTTGTAGAATATTTTGGATAGCCCCGAATGGTTTAACTCGTATTGATAAGTCTTCAACGAGAGCAATCAGATCCTCAACTGCATCTTTTCGAAATGAACTCCAGAACTTGTTTTCCAGTCGTTTATCGACTAAGGCTTGTCGCAATAAATTCAAATCACCTTGATATTTTTGTTGAGCCGCAAGAAGGCACCATAAGTCCCAATAGGTAAACGTAAGAATAGCACCAAATGAAGCAGCGATATCTGGCCCCTTGGGACCCATTCGATCGTCTACGACTGGATTTGGCAAACTGACCGGCGGTCTAAGCATAATAGGCCCAACCTTGAGCTTCCCATTTTAAATAAGCCTTGAGCCAAAGTTTTTGGTTTGAGTTTAAGTCCTTAAAATCCAAAGAATCTAGAGTCACTAGCACCTTCCTTTTTTTCCATCGGCATCTGGCAAGAATTGCCTCTGATGTTCTGGAAAAGCCAATCACCTTTACCTGCTGACCTACTAGGTCTGCTTCAACGTTTTCAAAGACCTCCTCAAGACAATTTTCCCAGCTTGAGACCACTTCATCGCCGTATGCATCGGTCGTAACCGTGTCGATGCATTGCTTGATTGTTTTCACATCTTGTAGGTCCAAAGCTCCTCCTTGTCCTCAGCGCTGCCCATGAGCTTAGAAAGCTTGGCCTTTCTATCTAGAATCATCAAATACCGCCTTTGGTCCTCGTCGCCTTGCCGACGACTCTAATTCGGTCATCATATCCGATAGACTATCTCCATAACCATACCCAGTATCGCGCGAGGCTATTTCTAATTTTCGAAGTCTTGGTAAAAAGTCAGGCAGCAATTGATGATCTGTAGCTTTGAGTCGTGTGAAGACCTTACGAAACATAGACTCCATGCTGTCGTAAAAAGATTCATAGTCCATCCCAAATGCTTCCATCATTTGTGTGCCAACTTCTAAAAAATGAATCATCAAATCTAATGTTTGACTAGGATCCTTGGTGGCCTTCTCAAAATCTGAGATGGCTTTCTTTGCATCGCGAATTCGAACATCGGTGTCGCCAGAGTTAAAATCAGGATAAAGCGCCTGCTGAACTTGATCTTTGTATTTTTTAAGAGGAGCTGACCCTTTTTGAAATCGAGCGGACAGAAATTTACGAGTACTGTCGTTACTTAAATAAAGGTCATGAATGACTTTTAAAAGTTCATCGCTGGATAAGTTTTCAAGTTTGCTCCGCAAAGGTTTCCAGTCACTCATTTTAATTTGAACCTTTCTTTTTAAGGCGGTCTAAGCGCTTGCGTGATCCAACCTTGTACTCCATTACCTCACCACTCACGATGTGCGACATGCCCAGCAAGCGACGTTGAAGGCTGACAATCTCTTCTTGCAGGGCTTGATATTTTTCTTCTCTTAGAAGAATGAAGTTTTCACCTGACCGTCTTTGAATGCGGATGGGCTCGCTATTTGCCAAATCAAGATGATCTTTCAATTCGGCCCTGAACTGCTTTGGATTGGTATTTCGCACTTGATTCCCCAACTTGTTTTTACAAAGAAATTAGTACTATTAGGCGTACACCTTGTAAAGAATCGTTTCAAGTTGAAGCAGTGCAGTTTGAGTTTCTCATGCGAAACTAAGGTCATTTTCCGTTTCAATTCGGGCTTGTTGATCAAGCCCATAAGACGGTCATAGATGGGCCTGATAGCTTTGAGTCAATGCAAGATCTATGAATTAAGCGTTTTTAGCTTTACTTATTGGTTATACGTATGTTATAATTAATGTAGTACGGAGGATTTATGAGAAAGAAGCTTTCAGCGGTCGGTAATAGTTTAGGATTAGTCATTGAGAAGCCAATTCTTGAGTTATTAAAAATTGATCGCGACACCGAGCTTGAGATGAGCACAGACGGTGATCGATTGATTATTGAGCCTATTCGTTCAGGAAAAAAGGGACTTCGGGCTTCAGCTGAAAAGGTCATGAAGAAACATGACTCTACTTTTAGAAAGCTTGCCAAGTAGCTTGAATGGAATTTCGATTTTTATCTTTAGAAGATGTTTTAGAGTTACACGAAATGCAGCTGGAAAGTTATGGCGGTGCGACTGGTATTCGCGACCGCGGTCTTCTTGAATCTGCTGTCATGATGCCACAAGCTTCATTCGGTGGTGACTATGTTCATGCTGGTGTTTTTGAAATGGCGGCAGCCTATGCATTTCACATTGCAGAGAATCAACCCTTCGTGGATGGAAATAAAAGAACTGCACTTGCTTCGGCCCTCGTATTTTTAGACTGGCACGACATTGAAATCAATGACTCTAAAGAAGAGCTTTATGGCGCCATGATTGGTTTAGCTCAGAAATCTTTGAACAAAGCAGGGCTTGCGGCCCTATTTCAAAAGCTATCGAAGTAACCAGTCAGAGCTCAACGACTTATCTTTTTTATTCCCGAAAATTCTAGATCGAAAACAGTCGATACAATTGATTTATCTCTGACGCATTTCTGCGTTTTTTAATCCAAATGACAAATCACTAAGCATGTAGTTAATATGAGTGGAATCCGCGGTGTCGGCGACGGCCGCCTCCACCATCTATGGAACCTGGAATAGGTTCTAACTGGTTAAAAAGATTAGACACTGCCCTTCGGGGCAAGAGTCTCATGGTTCCGAGGTTCTACAGGGCATCAATAGCTTAGACCGATGTCTGATTTTATGAGGAGTCGAAATGATTAAAGGAATTCAAGATGTTTACTACAGTGTTACCAACCCAAAGCGTGCGATTAAGTTTTATACAGAGGCTTTAGGCATGCGGCTGGTGAATGAAAATGAATTTTGGATTGTTTTAGATTGTCATGGGGTCACTGTGGGACTTCATCCCGAGAAAAATCCAATTCCGCATATCCCAAGAGACAGTCACGGTGCACACGCAGGCGCTACGTTAACGTTGAAATCAGATAACATCACTGAAGATCGTAAAAAGTTAGAAACTTGTGGCGCTAAAATCTTGGGTGAAGACGATCAGCCTTGGGGCCATATGTTGGTGTTCGAAGATTTAGACGGAAATGTTTTAAAATTAATGAATCCTAAGCACGACCACTAAAACATCGGCGCTTCTGCGGAGGTTTGAATGGAAGATAAATTATTAAAGGTAATTCAGCTTCGTAAAGATAATAAGCCCGATCAGGCGCTTATCATTCTGGCTGAACTTTTAAAATCTAATCCAGATGATCCAACGATCAATTATCAGATGGCTTGGACTTGCGACTTCATGGGAAAAGAAAGTGACGCTGTTCCTTTTTATGAGAAGGCTATTGAAAATGGCCTATCTGGAGATGATCGCAAGGGGGCAATGCTTGGCCTTGGAAGCACATATCGTTGTCTTGGTGAGTATCAGAAATCTTTGAAGATGTTTGATCAGGCTGTGAAAGAATTCGCAGATGATCGTTCTCTAAAGGTTTTCAGGGCATTAACTCTTCATAACTTAGGTCAATCTAAAGATTCCCTTGGGCAGCTTTTAGTTCTTCTTCTGGATACGACCAGTGACGAATCAATTAAGACCTATGATAAAGCACTCAGATTTTACTCTGATAAGCTTAATGAGACGTGGAAGTGATTTGTGGCTGAATTTAACGCCCAACAATTCAAATCAAAATCTGGCTTCGATGTATTGATTCGATCAGTAAAAAAGCATGATGCTCAAGCTATTCTTAAATTATCCGAAGACGTAATCGACGAAGAAATTTTCCAATTAACTTCGTCAACAGAATTTAAAATGACCATCGAAGCAGAAGAAAATTGGATTGAATCGCATTCAGTAAATCCAAATAAAATAATTTTAGTTGCAGAGATCAATTCAAAAATTTTAGGAATGCTAGACTTTTCAAATGGCCACAGACAAAGAATTGCACATACGGGTGAGTTCGGAATGTCTGTCGAAAAATCTGCACGTGATCAGGGTATCGGAGCCTTGTTGTTAAAAGTGTTGGTACATTGGGCGACCACAAACGAAACAATTGAAAAAATTGGACTTAACGTTCACGCCAATAACGAACGCGCCATCGCGTTATATAAAAAAATGGGGTTTGAAATCGAAGGCACTCGAAAACGAGACCTTAAGTACGGCCGAGATTGTTACTTAGATACGATAGTAATGGGTAGGTTTGTTTGATATTTCGACCATCATGCGACTCAATTATTTTTGATCTTGATGGAACGCTTTGTGGAAGGACTCAAAGACCATGCAGAGTTACATCCGTAACGCTAGAGCTGCACGTTCCTGTTGCTTCACAAGGTAAACTCATTAAACTCTTCGTTGGTAACAAGTTGTAATTTTCGGGGTTTGGCCTCGAAGAAACACGCGTGCTGGGACAAAAAATAATGCTCTTAGATAACTTCGTAAATACATGTCTCCTCTAAATCCCTTTCTACACTCCATCGGGTGGAGCGAATTTTTTCAATCAAGCTTTCAGAGTTGTACGGTCGACCACGGCACAACTGCTTTTTCTCCGGCCCGGGTCGTAAGCCAGGGGCGTGGTAATTACCGCGTGCTTGTCGAGCCTAAATTAATCCTTGAGGCTGTCGTGACCGGTAAGCTGCATAAAGTAGCTAAAGACGGTGCGGGATTTCCCGCGGTCGGTGACTGGGTCGCTATCACCTTAAGTGAGGGCAATCGAAAAGCAGAAATTCATCACGTGCTAGCGCGAAAGAGCCTTGTTCAGCGTCGGCGTGTTGGCAGTAAGCACGAGAATCAGATCATTGCTGCTAATGTTGATTTTCTTATTATTGTGACTTCACTGAATGAAGACTTCGATCTTGAAAGGCTCGGGCGTTACATCGCCCTCGGGCAGGAATCGGGCGTGACGCCCGTGCTGCTTTTGACGAAGACGGACCTTTGCCTGAATCCGCAAGAATACGTCGCAAAGATCAAATCTCAATTTCCTGACATCCTATCATTCACGATCTCTGATCGGGATGCTGCTTCATTCAATGCTCTGCAGGTTTTTTTCAATCCAGGAATGGCATCAGTGTTAGTCGGTTCCTCTGGCGTTGGCAAATCCACTCTTTGTAATTTTCTGATTGGGGTGGACGCGCAAAAAATCTCTGAAGTCAGCACTGATTCGCGCGGCAAGCACACGACGACCGCGCGTTCCTTGCTAGTGACCCGGTGGGGCGGATTAGTTATCGATACTCCAGGGATGCAGGAAGTGTCCGTCGTTGGCGAAGTCGAGGCAGAAGAGTTTCCTGACATCGAAGATCTGATCTTGAAATGCAAATTCACAAACTGCCGTCATGGTGGAGATCCCGGGTGTGCCATCGTGCGGGCGCTAAAAGATGGTTCGCTTGATCTTGAAAGATGGCAGAACTACCTCGCTAAATATGACTGAGTAAGAAACTTCATTTTGAATAATCAAATCCCATTTATGGGAACAGTATGGTCGTGCCAGCTACGAATTTTTAACTTTGGGACTCTATTTTATTTTGAAGCTGCGTGAAAAAATCAGTCCTTATACAATTCCTTAAGTTTGTCCGCATTGATCTTATAAACTAACTTTTTACTCACTTTAATTTCAGACACCAAATTCAGATCAAGAAGGCCTTTCAGTTCTTGTCTGGCAAACTCTCTGGATTTCGAGATTTGTTTTGCGTATCCCTCAATGTCGACAGTTCTAAATTTATGCAATGCCATTCGTTGGATAAGGCCAACTTGTGTTTGTGAAAGCTGGAATCGCTCTTTCAGATCGGTCATTCGAAGCAAATAATTTACCTTTCTTTCGACCTCTTTCATTGCGGAACTTATGGAGTCCAGGCAGAAATCAATAAAGTACGTTAGGTCGTACTCGTTATCTTTTACTTTTTCGAAGCTCTTTTCGTATTGTTGGCCATGTGTTCGTAAGTAGGCAGACACCGAAAGGAGTTCAACATAGTTCAATTGATTTTTAATAGATTTAAAATAAAAAAGCGCTCGGGCTGTTCTTCCATTTCCATCAAAAAATGGATGGATGTAGCCAGTAAAATAATGAACTAATATTCCTTTTAAGAGGGGATGAAAGTATCGTGGATGAGTGGTTGTTAGCGAAATCATGTCATCCATCGCTTGATCAATTTTAGAATGCTCAATGCCTTCATGGGGTCCCACAAAGACTTTGTCATTTCTAAATTTTCCTTGAAAGTTGGTATCATCGCCTTCAAGGGTATTTTCGGTAACTATTTTGTGTAATTGTAAAATGACGTTCTTAGTAAGAGCCGTATTTTGATTTTCTTTCACCCACTTCATGGCCCGAAAATTATTTATCAGCATCCATTCGTCTTTGTTTTTTGGTCTGTCCCCAGATGCAATTAATTGTTCGGCTTGTGCTCTGGTGCTATGAGCGCCTTCATAAATCGCAGATGTAATGGCCTCTTCAATGGCTGAGTCCATAAGAAAATCATTTTTAAAAGTGGCCTGCTTATTTATTTGGTCATAAAGGTCTTTACCGATTCGTTCGATCTCATCAATTTTTTTGTGGATGACATCTGCAGGATAGAACCAAAATTTCGGTTCTAGTGACTTAAAAAATAAAGTAATTGCGCCCGTTTTCCGCGCAGAAATAATTTCTTTTTTTAAACTTAGCCATTCCGATTCCGCTGTTCCTTGCTGAGTGAGACGATGTTTGATTTCATCAAGTGTTAGGTAACGGCGTTGCGTATAGTTAAGCCACGGATCAGAATTTAAGAATTCGAACTTACCCATTCCCTTATTACAATTTAATCTACAATTATTGCAACAAAATTTGTAGTAAATAGCTGTACTTTAGCATTAGTTAATAAATTCAATATGTTGCAACTGCATCGTATTTGCTACAAAAAATAGTGGTTATTTTGTAGCAAATAGCCTAGGAACAGTCAAAAGTAAGAAGATTCAGGTACTTACATCTACAACAGGGTTGTATTCAATGAATCACCAAACAGGTTCTTAAGCAGCCTTCAACCCAAGCGCCAAATCAATCTCATGCTTCCAGTACTCATAAATCAAAACCATCGCAAAAGTATCCAGCTCGCAATACTTCAGTAAGGCGCTCGAAACCGCATCCGCTTCCTGCGCACTCATTTCCGAAAACTGCATTCGCGAGTAAGCCGTCATCGCAGCTCCGCCATCGGCAATACTACCATCACTGATCAATGAATCCATCGTCGCAAGATCCAGATCATTAAAAATCGGTGGCAAACGTTTATAGGGATCAACGACCTGTCCACTTTCATCCAGTTCGATCCAAGCCCAGTTTTTATAGTTCTTACTGGTGATCGCCGAGTCACTGCCATAAATCGCCGCCGAATATTTGTTTTTCAAAAAAGAGGAACCATTCAGCACAGCTGGCAAAACCTTCTTAATGGAATTCGATCCCTTCGTGTAAGGATGATAGAAATATTTTTTAACCAGATCACATTGGTCCACCATGCTGCGAGCCCCAGCCCATTTATCAACCGAGTCTTCTGTGGATGTAGTGATGTCTTTGATAAAGGCGATGAGCTGATCGCGATCGGGCACGTCTTCCGCTGTCTGCTGGAGCTGCGAAAGAATTTGGCAAAGCACCGTATTTTCGTGCGTCGCATATCGAAAAATTGTTCCACGATCCGTTTCCAGCGCTTTTTTTAAAGCGCGCACGAAATCAAAATTCGGAAAATGACCCTTGGTTTTATTGATATATTCGTCTTGATGAACAATGCGGCCGTCTTCAGTTAAAACATGGTGTGAAAACTGAAAAGCAATTTGTTCATAGGGCTTGCGGCCCTTGTGAAAAGGAATCGCCACCATCGTTGTTTCAAAATCAATAAAGTGAAGGGGAAAATTCCAAGATTTCATTTCTTCATGCAGACCTTTGATATCCAGGAAAGGGACAGAGTCCTTGCCTTGAACTTTTTGAACTTGCAGCCATTGGCGTTCAGAATTTGAAAGGCCAACTTTGTCTTTTTCAGGGCTTGGAGAAATATCTTCTTCCGTGATTTGATCAACGAAGAATTTTCCTTCTTCGATCAGCTTGGCGGATTTTCGGAAATTCCAAATTTCAAAAATAAAGGGCTTGTCAAAGTCAGCGGATTTTAAGTGGGCAGACTTTGTCCAACAGTTTTCAAACCCACTTTGTAAACCTGATTGTTTCATTTCAGCGCTAATTCGGAATTCACAGGACTTGCAATGTCCACCCACAGGGGATGCCACGAATTTGTGCTCGGCACAGATTGTTGAAAGATGGTCGACCATCGCTTCAAAGGAAAGACCGTTTTCGAAAGTCATTCCCCAAACAATTCGCACTTCCGCGTCGACACTAATTTTTTTTAGGATCGGATCACCCAGTTGGTTCGAAGAAATTCCAGGCGTCACTTTGACGGTGGATCGGCCGTCAGTAGTTTTTGTTAAGAAAAAAAGCTGATTTAAGCCATCCACCGAAGCCTTTGCATTTTTATCAGCCAGCAGCAAAGCACTTGTGACTTTAAGTTTTGGGAATGCTTTTTGGATAACGTGCGCTTGAAAGGCTACGTCGATTAAGTAAGGCTCCCACTTGGAGTTTAATTTTGGCTCGCCTTTTTTTAAGCTTGTCTTCGTGTAAAAGGGATCTTGTTCAGAGGCATCGAAGCTTTTTGCTTTCACTTCGATCAGTTCCAAATGATCGCCCTTTTTTATGACGACGTCGGCTTTGATAAATAGATTTTTATATTTAAAAGCAGCTTCGTAAATAATGGTATTGGGTTTACTAAGAAGTGTCGAAGTCTCAGCCGCGGCCTGGTCTTTATCGATCGCAGTGATTTCTGTACCGCCAGGGTAGTAAAGCTTTGCAAGCTCGCCCACTTGGAAGCCGCCTTCGGCCAGCGCGTGCAGGAAGGTATTTTCAACATTGTTGTTTCCAAATTTTTTGTCGTCTTGGTAAAAAAGTTTTGTCGGGCAATCTGTGCCAATTTTGAAACGCGATTTCGTCAGATAGCGGGCGGGTTGGGACATTCGGGGGCCTTGGTGAAGGGATAGAAATACCGCCTATTCTTCGGCAGTAAACGGGAAATTGTGAATGGACCAAGGTCATAGAGCCGAAATTTAGCGTTCAGTTTGCGGGAATAGACTTTTCGATGGGGGCTGGCTGAAACTCTTAACTAGCATTAATTTGATAAGTTTTTTCCGAGCGTTTCTTAAAATCGAAGGCCTTTAATTTTTTTGTAGTGAAGATTGTCGGGAACCAAGACAACCTTGTTGCAGGAATCACCAAGCACGGAATAGGCGATATCAAAATCTGCGCTGGCTATAAAAGAAAATTTCGAAGAATTGAGGACGTTGATCAGCATTGCGTCACCTGACGCCAGGCAAGTCTCTTCACTGATTTTATACATTTTGGTCCAATCAAGTTTTTCTGGAATAAGATCGGAATTAATTCCGTCACGCATATCGATGTAATTGATTCCCACTTGTTCTACCAAAATATCCCATGCACTTAGGAGCTGGTCTTGGAGGTATTCGCGGCAAATTGCAATCCAGCCGATGTGACCGGAGTGATCTTTCGGCATAAAGTATTCTTTACAGCTCTTAATTCGGCGATCTGTCAGAATTGGAACTGAATCGCCGGCCGCTTGCGTATCGAGCCAGGTTTTTTGGGCACGCAAAATCCGCCTCACCTCGTTCGAAATTTTCCATTTTGAAGTCGGCGCAAGCATATCAAGTAAAACTTCAGTGATGATGGACTTTCGACGAAAATCAATAAATTCAGCCCGTGTTGTTACAGTTGCAAAAATAGGGATTTTATATTCGGCAAGTTTTTCGAAAAGAAATTTTGCGTCATCGTAAAAGGGGTGGAGCTCTTCCGTCGAAGCAATTAAAAAATTTGTATCTACGAGACATCCAGTCACCGGAAATTTCAAACCGCTGAGGT
>JAYWEQ010000142.1:0-4353 GCA_043779185.1 Pseudobdellovibrionaceae bacterium | reverse complement strand
CTAGGGCGTAGAAGTTTAACCGGTTTTTGCTAGTTCGAGATTCCCGGTATTTGGTACCTGCTCCTGCCGTCTATCCAGCACTCGATGTCGTTGTTGTCGCAGTGTTTGAGGAACCGTGTTTTCAATTTGATTAAGCATCTGCTGGTGTGAACAGTTCTGGATGGCGTTGTTAATGTCATCTTTTGTGTGCGTCCCGCATAGCAGAGGAATTAGGTATACCAGTCTATTGAGTTCTGCTTGGGGGTTGCGTTGAATGACCGTTTTAAATTTTCCAAACAAAGACTCGATGACATCGCTGCTTACAAGGAGCGGCAGTTGTCCGATGCCAAGTCTGCAATGGATACTTAGATGTTTTTCGAGCCACGCGAGAAGACGAATGCGGACAATCGAATTTTCTGACATCTGGAGAAGAATTGCTTTTGCCTCTCTGTATGTTTCCTGATTGAGCCCATTTCGTTTCATGAGCTTCAGGAATTTCTCCCCGAGCTCGCAGGCACTACAGAATCTTTCAAGAAATGAACGTAACTGCGCAAGTCCTAAAAATGATCGACGCAATAAACTCAGCTCACTATTATCCTTGGCTCGGCCTTGCCCACCCATCAAGTTTAGCGTCTTTTTGGCCCATACAGCAACTTCAGTGATGCCCTGAAATCTTCCCTTGGTTCGGATTTTTGGTGGCAACAACCAAGCCAAGTTAGTCTGCCTGATCCGCGCAGCACCTTTTCGCACGACATCCAAAAACTTCAGGAATGCAGTTTGCTTCGAAAATTCGGCTTTTAAAGCGTTGGCCGTGACATGTCCAACGTCATCGATAATCACCACATGTTTAGTGCTCTCGGAGTCTCGATAAAGTTGGACACCCTTATTGAGGTCCGTGCCACCGTCCTTGAGGATTGCCATTGGTACACCTGCGGTGCCGAAAATTTCTTTCAACGCTTCGCTAACGAGGGGGCCATTCCATGTTGTGGAGATTTTAATGCCGATGCACTCACAGTCGGCTAATCCAACAGCGCCCTGCTTTTCCCGTAAGGCCTCGAGTGAAATACGCAAAACAACCAGGGCTTTTCGTGTTCCGATATCGATCGAGCAGTCAATGATGGCAATCCATGGTGCATTAATGCAAGCAACAGCATTGAAGACGGCAACGCCGGCGCGAAGAGACCAATGAATCACGGACGTAAAGTGTGGAATAGGCAAACAAAATCCGTCGAACAATTGTTGTACTCCGAGAAGGCGAGGAACCGCACGAAATGAAACGATCCCTCTGATAATCATCAAAACACATAGTATGCGGATGTCGGGCGCTTGAATCATCGAGGTTTTACTAGCTGCCGGCTGCAGTTCTTGGTTTTCAGATTTTAGGCGTTGATTCTCTGCCTCCAAATATAAGCAGCGTTCATCAGAAGACGATTTGAGACGAGTTAATTTTTTGCGTAGATCCCGCACAAGCGTTGCTCGAGAAACTGCTTTTTTCTTCCACTCACCCCTAGACTCGCGCACTCTGGAAAGTATATTCACTACGTTATTCCTTTACCTGATAGCCTATATATGCTATCAGATACCATAACGAATGGAGAAGCACATGCAAGTCAAAAAAATGCAAAAAAGAATCAACAAAATTAAAGAGGAACTTCAGTTGATTGGCGAAATGAGGCCTGGCAGTTTAAACAAACAATATACAAAATGTGGTCGACAAGGCTGTCGCTGTCAGGATCCAGAAAATCCAAAACGACATGGGCCATATAATCAGCTCAGCTATGTTCATCACGGAAAGAGCACGACGCAGTTCATACAAAAGCCACAGTTGAGCGAGGTTAAGATACAGCTGGTAAACTACAAGAAGTTCCGGGCGCTAACGACCGAATGGGTCGATCTCGCGCTTGAATTAGCAAAGGAAAAACTCAAGATTGAAAGGGAGGCAGAGGAGAAAAAATAATCAAATTCACAGCTGATCGACGGGGCTGAAACCCGGGAGACCGGGATTACGTTAAATCGCGGCCACTTCTACGCCCTAGGGCACAAGGCTATGCCGGTGGATATTCAACAGTCAGGAATCACGTACTTGGAATGCGGGAAAAACTTCATCAGATAAAACCAAAAGAAGCTTTTTTCACTTTAGATTTTGCTGTTGGCGAGGCTAGTCAAATTGATTGGGGCGAATTTGGCGAACCATTTGAAGAAGGCGTGAAAATTCATTGTTTTGTAATGGTGCTGTGTTACTCGCGACTTTTATATATTGAATTTACAAGGTCTGAACGCTTTGAAGAGTTTATTCGTTGTCATGAAAATGCATACAGATATTTTAGAGGAAAAAGAACTGTAGAGCAATGGTATGACAATTTACCCACGGCAGTGTCCGAGCGTAAAGGGAAGTTGGTTCGTTTTAATAGCAGGTTTTATGCATATGCAGGGCATCACCGATTTAAGCCTGTGGCCTGCAATTTAGCTCGTGGAAACGAGAAAGGGCGAGTTGAAAATGGTGTAAAGTTCGTCAGGAATAATTTTTGGCCTGGAAGAACTTTTATAAATTTTGAAGATTTACAAAAACAAGCTTGCGTGTGGCGCGATGAAATTGCTAATAAACGCGAACACGCGATTACTAAAAAAATACCACTTTGGGTTTTTGATGGTGAAGAGCATGAAAAATTAGAATCCATTAATCCTGAAGATTATGAAACTGATGAGATATTTTCAAATGAAATCAAACCTGATTATCATATTGTCTATGAAACAAATCGTTACTCAGTGCCATGGACAATGGTTGGTATTGTTGTCACAGTTCGAATAGATTCAGATTGGCTAAAAGTTTTTTATCAAGAAAAGTTTATTACAAAACACAAACGTTGTTACATGAATCATCAAAAGCCATTTACAAAGCCAGAGCATGAAGAAGGACTCAGGGAGCGAAAACCGCAGGGTGACAAAAAGGATTTGCATTGGGAAATATCAACGCTTGAAAGCTATGGACCATCCGTTAAAGAATATTTAACGTGTTTAGAAAACAGTCCAAGATCATTAAAGTCAGAAATTTCAAAGTTGTTGGCGCTTGGAACAATATATGGTGATAAAGCGCTTGAAGCGGCTGTTGCTAAAGTAATAAAACATGGATCTTTCGGTACTGATCGCATTGAACAGTTTTTAAAAGTTACAGAAAAATCAAAGTTATTACAACCTAAGCCATTATCTTTACAAAATGAAAAACTCAAGAAGACGCCAGCAAGAGTGAATCTTGAGTATTACAATATACGTTTATTTAACGATAAGCCGAAAAAGGAAAAAGATGAAGATGATGGAACAGAAGGAAACAAAACAGATACTTGAATTAATCATAAAAAACATGTCGGGGTTAAAGCTCAAACATTGGGAAAAACTCATTGAACCAGAGCTTGCAAAATTAACCGATACAGAGCGCGTGTTAGTAATCAAGCATCTCAAATTAGGTTCAAATACAGAACTTGCCGAGCGGCAATCCGACCTTATTAAACGACGAGTAGCATCGGCAAAATTTATTCGCGCACAGACTGTCGACCAATATGATTTTAATTACAATCCGTCTACGCGTCAGATTAAAGAGCCACTGATGAAAATAAATCAATTGGCACGAGAAGGCACGATACCAAAAGTTGTTTTAGTTGGCAGCACTGGCCTTGGCAAAACACATCTTGCCAGATCACTTGGCTACACAGCTTGTCAGGCTGGCAAAACAGTTTTATTTATAAAAGCTTCAACCATCGTTAACTCGCTGGCCATGGCTAAAGCTACAAATACTTTAGAATCAGAAATTAGAAGATACCGCAAACCTGAGTTACTCATTATTGACGAACTCGGCTACGTCACTATGGATCTCGAAGCAGGAAACTTATTTTTCCAAGTAATATCCGACAGGCATGATAGAGGGCTTGGCACAATAGTGACCACGAACTATGCTTTTGGAAACTGGAATCAAATTTTTGCATCCGAATCCACTGCTGTCGTTACAGTCGAACGTCTTACTGCAGAAGCTGAAGTGTTTTACCTTGAAGGAGAAAGCTATCCGCAATACCAAAAACGAAAAAAGAAATAGAACATAAATATGAAATAAAAAAGCTCGTAATCAAATTACGAGCTTTTTTTTGATTTAATTTTGAAGAGGCTCTTCAAAAAGGGCCGATGTGTATCCATGATCAGAAAATTAACAAAAAGTGGTCCCCCTCAAGCTGCACTGACCCCCATCAAATTGAAAAATAGTGGACCCTCTGGAGCTTGCCCGTAGCAGTCGTCTCATGGGCTCACGTGAACTTGCTCGGCGAGTATGACTTTTCTGACAAAAAGCTAAGGGATTCCATAGGCATAAAGCCTCCAAAACACCTTGGT
>JAYWEQ010000141.1:0-4659 GCA_043779185.1 Pseudobdellovibrionaceae bacterium | reverse complement strand
TGAGATAATTTGTTTAAAATCAATGGTAGCGGTGGTTAGGATTTCTTTGACCTTTTCATCGGTACAAAGAAACATCACGCCTTCTATTTTTTGGTCTTTGATATCGGATGTCTGAAGGACGCGTTTATATTCTTCAATCCGGTCGAGGTATCTTTGATTGGTTTTTCTGGATATTTCTAATTCTAG
This sequence comes from Pseudobdellovibrionaceae bacterium, assembly GCA_043779185.1. Classification (GTDB taxonomy): domain Bacteria; phylum Bdellovibrionota; class Bdellovibrionia; order Bdellovibrionales; family Bdellovibrionaceae; genus JAYWDA01. The sequence goes on along the minus strand of JAYWEQ010000141.1, from coordinate 4,473 downwards.
AAATACTCCTCGCCCGTCTTTTTTTATCATTAACGCATCCGGCATGTCTTTAAACTCTTTCATCATAAAAGGGAGGCTTTTGAGTGCGTTTTCTGAATACCAACGATCAACCATTCCAAGCTCTTCGATTCTAATTCTTAGCTCAATGAGCTTTAAGTCATGGTTTACTTCTGGCTCAAAAACTCTTTTTACGACAGATGGTAATAGTTTACCTTCGGTAAATTTTGAAAGATACTTTTCGCCTTCACCTGTCACCATTAAAAGACCTTTTGAATTCTCATGAATGTATTTGAGGTCTTTTAACTTTCCAATGGCAGAAGTGGTGAAGGTTTCACTTTTATCACTTGCGAAAGCGAAAAATTTTGTTTGGATATGCTCTAGCCGCATATATTTCATTTCTAAAATATATTTAATAATGTCCTGATTTCTTTTCTCAATTAATCGATAAAGATCAGGAGACATTTTTCGTTTTGCTTGAGCTACAACCTCCGGGCTTTTCGGAGCAAACACTTTCATTGGAATTGCCCTAGGCTCGGGGTTAAAAGTTTTAATAAGATTTCTTGTTCTAATGATGATGCTTGGTTTATTTGTAACTGGCATTGGTTTATGTGTGACTGCTGTTGGTTTTGAAATGATTTGTTTATTCATATAATTTATCCTTTTCTTGTTAAGTTAATATTAGTTTGTAATGGCTGGTAATTTGCTAAACTTTCAATCGTAAAGAGCTCTGGGTAGAGCTTCGTTTCACGCATCAGATGCTTGCCTACGATGTCTTTGGCATAGACGAAGTGAACTTTTGAAAAAGGCTTCTCGCTACCGGAGGATTTCAGAAGGCAAATATACTTCCTAATTTTTTCGCGGTATTTGTCTTTTCCTTTAAGTGCAATTTCTAGCTCGAAAGCGATATTCGTTCCGTCAGGCATAGTATAAATGCCGTCCGGAACGTAACCTCCGGTCAGACCGCCTGCTAACTCCGGAAAATATCGGAGCTTACGGTCTGACAGCCAGGAGGTTATTTTTTTAGTGCTTTCGAGTTGAAGACGGATCTTTATAATCTTCTCGTCGTGATCAAAAGTTCTAATATCCATTCCGCCAATTGGTTTAATCCAATTTTTTTCTGGCTGGAAATTCTTAAGGACATAATAACCCTTAAACGTAACCGCAAAATATCTTGTGCTACATCCAAAGTTATATTCACTCTTTAAGAATTTAGCTTTTTCTAACTGACTTAAACGTTTTCTAGCCCAAGCCAAAGACTTCGATTCATGGTTTGAACGAGTCAGCTTAAAGAACTTTTGAAAGACATCTTCCTTTGAAGAAAATTTCATTTCCAAGATGAATTCAATAATTTTTAAATCTCGCTCAGTTAGTTCAATCCGTTTTAAAAAGTTACTTTTTGGAATTGAATTTTGAACTTCACCCACAAAGCTTGGGATGATGTCTTCGATTGCTAAAGCACCCTCAGTGTTTTCTATTGTATTGATCATTTCTGATCCTTTCTTAGTTAGGGCCCGCCCTCCCTATTTTCATTTTTAATTTTTGTCCTAGCGATGCTGTTGTAGGCTATCGATCACCTGCCATCGTAGAGGGCGGGTGATCGATAGCTGGAGACAGCGAGCTAGGACCGCGAATATGAATCATTTTGGTGTCTTAGAGGGCGGGCCCCAGAACCAAAATGGTTGTCTTGAGAGATGAGTTAATCGATGAAGTGGGTCTTTGTTTTGGCTTCTTGAGATAGCCAGAGGATAGCCAAAGCTAGCCAACCAGGGGACCTCGATGGACCTTTGTGGACCTTTTCTAGGCACACAAAGATTCCAAGTCATTGAAAACACTTACGAGGAGTTCTGCAGGTTTAACTATTATGCTGGAATAATGAACTGGGTAAAATGGGGTGACTGACGGACTATCCGTAAGTCACCGAATTCATTATAGATCATAGTCTGTGTGTCATCATCTGTCATCAAGATCATTTACCCCTTATTGAAGTTTACCGCGATCACGTTATTTTGATCTGATTGCTTAGGAACTGTATAACCCAAGGATTCGGTTGCTCCTTTAATATCAACCCCTGCAAGCCTCAAATAAACGTCCGTTGTCTCCATTTGTTTATGACCAACTATGGCCATAACTTTAACGAGGGGCACGCCTTGAGCGAGCATATTGGTAATAAAGGTAGCTCTTAAATCATGGAATTTAATTGAGGTGATTCCAGCCGACTGGCAAAAATCCCTCAAAACCTTAGCTTGATCTCCATGAGTCCACTCAGCCAAACGTGGCAAAACAAACTCAGCAACACCTTTACTTGCCCTAACTTCGAGCAGCAGACTTTTAAGGTCACTGCTGATAGGAACAACACGCCAATCTCCGGTTTTCAACTCATGGAAGCCGTCTTTATTGGTCCACTGTTTATTAACGGAAATTATGCCAGCATCGAAATCAATATCGGTCCACTTTAAAGCATACATTTCACCAGATCTCATTCCGGTTTGTAGAGCAAAAGCCCACACATGATAAAAACGATGATTTACATTTCGTGCGGTTTGCAAAAGACTATCAGCTTCTCTGGCCGTTAAAACTTTTTGCATTGTTTGAGGGACTTTAATCGCAATTCCTTTCGCAGGATTTCTTGCCATGATTCCCTCATCAACAGCCGTTTGAAATATCTTTCTCAACATTTTCATAATGTTTTTTTGGGAAATACTTCCCAATCGAACACTGGTGCTTTGGATCACTTCAAAAACTTCTTCGGTGGTAATTTGTTCTATTGGTTTTGTAGCCCAAGCTTTTGGAATCCATCGTTTAAGATAACCATCATAATTAGCTATTGTTGAATTTTTGCAATTAAGTTTAATTCGTCTTAGAAACTCATTATGCCAATTTTGCCAAGTCCACTTGGTTTTTTGTTCAGCAAGATCTCTAAGTTCTGACTTAAATTGAAATTCAATCTCTTTGGCTTCTCTTTCCGACGCGATTCCTCTTTTGCGACGAGCAATGATCTTTTTATTCAGATCACGTTCAGCCACATAAACTTCATAGATTTTTTTATTTTGTTTCATATAAGATTTAATCATCTCTTTTAGCTCCTTCGAGTTAAAAGAGACTGTACGTCTTTTATATGAAATCTAAGTCTGCGACCTAATTTAGAAAATTTGACCTGTCTTCGACAGACCATAATGCGAACTGCATTTTCTGTTATTCCTAAATAAATCGCAACTTGTGCAGATGATAACCACTCACAGACTATTCGATTTTCAAAGAGCAAGGGATCAACATTTGCTGATCCAGACAATAATATATTCGTCATTTTTTGCTCACAAATCAAGGTGCAATCAATGATGTAGATGCCTGAGAATTTCCTAAATTTGTGTCTAAATTACTATTTTTTGAACTTACATTTTTAACTGGTTTTAGAGCGTTAGCGTGATCCACAGTTGCAGTATTGTTTTTACCAGCATCCGGCTCCGAATTTACACCTTTCTTGCGACCACGAGGCTTTCCTGAAGTCGATTTTAAATTAACACTTGGTGTCTGAATTATTTTTAACACCTCATCTGCGTTGATTTCAGTTCCATTCTGTTTCGCCTTAATAGCCATTAACTGAGCCCGTTTCAAGGCTTTTACCATATCGAAGTATTCGATTCTTAAAAGCTCAAGTTCTTGATCATTTAATTCTTGTGATCTTTTTTGAATTAAAAAGTTCGCAACTTCCTTTTGGGAGACTTCAATCAAATCTCCCAGTCTTAAATTAATTTGAGTCGTTACATTCTGAATTGCTAAAACTGATTCTTTATCCAAAACAACACGATCAATTTTTTGAGTCTCTTTTTTCTCTTTTGGAGTTATTGACTCCATGTTGTTGTCCTTTCTAAAACCCACATCCAATGACCTTCGATAAATCGGTCGCCTTCGATTTTTTCAGGAACCCAAACTTTACGAACTTTTGGTGACGTTAATGATGGTGACTTATCATCAGCCTTATTAGCTGAATTAGATTGATTCTGATTATTTTTATTTAGTGTAGTACATGAACTTATCATTACTACCATTCCAATATACGCTACGACCTTCTTCAAATTACTCTCCATACAAAATTTCCTAATACTGTCTACTGAGGCCCATTTCAGCTTTACATACTGAACTCGGACTACTTGATTCTATTGGCAATTTCCGAATATCAAGGAGCAAAGATCCAGCAGAGCTCTGCGGGGCACTTGCACATAAAATATCGGACACTTTTTTATCTTTGTTTTTGCCAAAATATATTTGGCTTTGCCATTGGTGCTGAATGTAATGGTCTAACAATACAAAACTTTGTTCTTCGGCATCAGTTGTCGAGCCAGCTTTCAAATTCTTAAAAATGTAGTCGATGTCACCTTTGGATTTTACCACCCAAATCACTTGATACGGACTAATAATTTTTGAATAGAATTCGCCAACCAATTTGTAGTCGCCAGGAGACTTTTTGGAAAACTC
>JAYWEQ010000140.1:0-16890 GCA_043779185.1 Pseudobdellovibrionaceae bacterium | reverse complement strand
AGCTAACATATAATCGTTACTACGTTCAGTGGGGATCGCCTGTACTTTAATGACCGTCATGCTACCGACGATTTTTTTAATTTGCCGGAGTTTTGGCTGGTCAACATGGTCAGGTTTTTGGGGTCCCCCTAAAAACTCACTGAATCCCAGGTTTCAGACTCGCGCCGTAGGGGTGTCACACCGATTCATCATATCGATAGTTGAAACCCTAAAAGTAGCCCCGGCACCTCGAAAAAACGTTGAAATCAACAAGGCGACCCTTGTGGAACAAGTTATGATGTCCGTAGCACCACGGTCAAAACGCCGTCAGAGCAGCTTCATAGAACTTATGTGGGCCTATCCAATTCTATCCTATTAAGATTGGTTTTTGAACTTCGCGTATTGAGTTCTTAGCTAACAACTGTATAAAGCGTCATGATTCAACAAGTTGTTTCGACAATTATTCTGGTTTTTATGGGGACTGCTGAGGCCGCTATTAAAATCGACACCTTCAATCTGGCCTCGAAGCAAATCCAAAACCTAGCTATGGGGACGCAAGACATTTTGCTGCTTAAGTCTATGCAGAAATTTTGCGGTACTGATTCATTTGATAAAAATGTAAGTGACCTTTCGAGGTCTTTTACAAAAGAAAAAATTTTGCAGTCAGCCGAAACAATTGGAAATTCAATCAAAGTGGGTTCCGAAAAGATTTCAAAAGATTTAATCCTTAAAGAGGATTTAAATCTAAATGTTTTTTTAGGAATAGGTTGTGGAAAAACAGATGCGTTCGCAATTCCCTATAACGGGAAATATGCCGTCTTCTTTGATTTGACGACCTTGATGAATCAAAATCGTGAGGATGCCCCATTGGTTTTTATTGCCCATGAGATCATACACGGGGTGCACTTTTCTCTGCAGCCGGAATTTTCTCCTGAAAATTATAAGTCGGCCGAAGATAAGCTGATCCGATATGTGCTAGCAGAAGGAATGGCGACGTATACAGCGGCAATAGTAACAAAAGCTGATGAGCGCACTGCGCTTTGGGCAAACATCTTAGACGACAAAAAATATAACCAGTACCTTAGAACCGCCGCAGCTGACCTTCCTAGCTTCTCGAAGAGGATTAAAGCTTATTTACAAGATCCTACATCAGAGCCAAAACTACTCAGTGATCTTTTTTACGTTCTGTCTATGGACCGTTTAGAGACTAAGAGATCAGGCTACTATTATGCCTACTCAATTTTTAAAAACTCTTCGACCTATCATCCTGTGAATCAAATCCAGTTAGATTACCCGGTAATTAAAAAAGAGTTCCTGGAGTACTTTAAGCTTCCTTGAAAAAATCATTGCTCAGTGAAGGAATCTGCATCTACTTGACTCCAGCAAATGGGGCCATTTTTTTTATCAGGAGCGGCGCGGTCAACAAAGCTCCAAGCGCATTTGATCGAAAAGGCCCACACCTTTTCAAAAATCCGTTTCCATCCGTTTTATGAAACCCTCAAATCTTTTAAATACTTATCAATCTGTTTAGCGCTCGCATGGGTGTTTCCGTGGAATCCGTATCTTCGCTGCGGGATTCTGGCTCACGGGTTCTTGCGGGCCCAGTGTACCAGTTGCCAGCATGAGCTGCCTGTTTGCTGTCAACTGGTGGCTGACGGTGTCAGCTGCAGAACTTTTGGCTCAAGAAGTTCTACAGATCAAATCATAAGTATCGATCATAAACCAAATCTCCAAATGCCAAGCGGCGGGTCACTAAGACGGTATATATTGAAGCCCATCGGATTTTGTTTAAGCCTGATAGGTTGGGCAGCCCTAAAAAGGGGTACATTTGAACTCACATCAGGGCCTTGCCAAGGAAGCCTGTGCTTAAAATGGACAAGAGGCCTCTAAAGCCATTCCTTTTTAGTCAGGCTTGCTACTCCAAACTTTAACTTTCCCTCTGTGATTTAATGCGACCTGAGGTTTTTGAAGCGGAAAAACGATTGCACTTTTGGATTAAAACATGTGCCTTGTTAAAATTTGATGGATTTTTTTGATCTCCATTTCTGAGAAAAACAAAAGTCAGCTCATGGTTTGTAAGGCGCAGACTTTAATTCAACCAAAAATTTTATCTTTTATCAGCGTATTTAAAAGCAGGGGTTTGGGACCACCCCAACAAATCTAAAGAATCTATTTAGCTATACAGTAAACAGCATCGTTTGCTGCACTCCATGTAAGGTTTAAGTTGCAGAGTATGTTTGCGACTTGAATGGATGACTCACTGTTTCGTACCAAGGAGAATTTGCCATCAGCTGAAGTAACGCCAACATAATTAGCATCTACTGAAACTTTAATAAGCTTTCCAGCCGATGTTGCGTGAATTTGTTCCGCTAAACCAGCACCAAATACTGATGTGGAAAATAAAAGTGTAACTAAAATAATTTTTTTCATAAACGATAGTCCCTTTGTTAGTGTTAAGATAAAACTCTATCATCTTTAAATTATCTTGGATAGAGTTCCTGTAAAACTGACATACAGGAAAATGCTTGGTTACTTTTCCAATCCCAAGTCGCATATACGCGTTACTGCCTTAGGATGGATAACAGCCGAATTTAAGTGAAGCTTCAAAATGTCCGCTCATCTGGACATGGCCCCAGTCGACCCTGAAAAAGGACTCATCATACAACAGGCTCTTCGGTTTTATGAATCAGTAGGGGTCTTTTTAGGGCAGCTCAGACGGAGCCAAACATTCACTGCCCCCAAGGAATTGAGTTAGGATTTACAGGTGAAATTATTGTCGCCAACTTTTTAATTTCAAAAAATTCAGAAAGTATTTTTTAGCGGTTTATTTTTTCGGAGCTGCGGTCAATATTGCGAGTCTTCAAAAGCAATCAGGATATCGAACCCCGCGGCAAGGCAAAACCGCTTATTCGTGAAGCCTCTTTGACTCATAAAAAATCAGGCCGAGTTTTCTCTCCGCCTGAAGTGTATCGAATGATTCTGTTTTAAAAGCTATTCTGGTCGTCGAGATTCAAGACCTTTTGAAGCTTCACTTAAATTCGGCTGTTATCCATCCTAAGGGAGTAACGCGTATATGCGACTTGGGATTGAATTTGTGATCAGAAAAACTTGGAAGCTTGTGAGGTTAGCAACGCCTGAAGACATCATCTTTAAAAAATTGGAATTTACCGCGAAGGCGGCTCTGAAAAACATCTTAGTGATATTCGTGGAATTTTAGCTAACAGCGAAGTTAAGCAGGAATAAATCAAACGCTGGGTTGTTCAATTAGGCCTTCGAGCCGAATGGCTGAAGGCCTCGATCTAGGATTTTTTTAAAGCGGCTTACTTTTCAAGGTCATTGCGGCAGTTTGTGTCGTCTTTCTCAGTTGTCACCTCCACTTTGTCATATTTGACAGTAAAAGGTGTGCGCAAGGTTGTTCGAGTTGATTTTGTTGTCCCGTCGACTCGTTCCACTGTGATGTAGTCATAAACTTCTTGAACTTTACCATTATATTTTGATGAAACTTCATAAGAAGTGTTGCCATCGATCTTAGTGATTGTTTCGCCAACATCATCGTAACTCTTGGTAGGAGATTTGTTTCCGTTGGCATCAGTAAACTGATAACCATCTTTACCAGTTCGAGTGCCCTTTATTGTTGCAACTTCCTTTAACAGTCCGTTTTCCATTTTTGTTTTTTGAATTTCGTGGGTGCTGAAGAAAGTATAACCCATCTTATAAGAAAAAACTTTTGTTGAGTCGTCAATCACCTGATATGTGGTGGTGTCGTATTCGCCATGGTTTTCAAGTTTTTCCGTTCCATTTGAAAGTGTCGAAACAGTGCGGGCAACTTGGCTTATCGATTCTTGCACGAATTTTGTTACGGAACCGCTTTCTCTTTCCGTAAAAATGACGGTTGTATTACATGTCATCTTTTCATTTTTTAAAGACAAGGCTTTTACAAGAGGCTCGCCTCCAGATTTTGGTGAATCATTTGACCCGCAAGCGGACAAAACGAGAGCTGTCGAAAGAATTAAAAATTTTGTAAATAGTTTTTTCATTGGTTGGACTCCGAGGTTAAATTCAGATTGTGGTAACACACTTTATTATCAATTTTAACCTTTTCATGACCCATGAATTTTTTTCCGTATAAAAGCATCACGCCCATGGCTCGAGGCGAAGACTGCCTCACGTCGAATGGGTTCGTTCGAATTTTCAGAAAACCAAAAGGAAAAATGCTTTAACCCCAATTGGACAATCGGGGAGAGATCATTAACATTTTCAAAATAAGTTTCTTAAATAAAAAAGCCCGTTCAGAGATGAACAGGCTTTATGGATAATTAATGGCCGGGAAACCAAGCCATCTAATCTGTAATTTTTGTGTAGATTTGGGTTTAGTTCAGCATGGCGAGCATTTAAGAGCAACTTAGGCGTTCCCGGCTGTCCGCTAAGGCTCTGCGCAAGCTAATGGGTCTCCGTCGCTAATCATTTGGTTTTGAGGCGTGAAAATAAATTAGTGATACAGTCCAGACGATGAGCAATCATGACAAACGTAGTTTTGAATTTTTTGAGATTAAACCAATTTTGGGTTTTTCAAATGGTATTCAAAGTCCAACTTTCTTATTATTTAATTTCCACAGATCAAATTAAATGTTTGCCCATTTTTTTCATAAGTAAGTGTAGGAAGGCTACTCAGTGGCGCTGTCGTATCAGAAATAATAACAGTTCCAAGCGATAAATCCTTAATTCGCATTTGAGTTACGCTTTGAGTATCTGGGCTTAGTGACACAATTACTTTCAGATCATTTTCTTCGGCTTGTAAAATCCATTTGTTTGCATTGACTAAGTTTGTCTGGTGACTTGATGAAAGAACGCATTTCGCATGAGCACTTGCGCCTGCAAAAGTAAGCATCGTGATCACAGTAATTAATACAGATTTTTTCATAAAAAGTTTCCTTTATATAATGACTAAGAATTAGCTCTCATTCATTTGATGTCTTGCATTATATACTTAATTTTACAAAAGTAAAATATTTTTTTAATATAGTAAAAAATATAAAAACCTGTTAGTATGTTCGACATGAACAAGCTGTTAAAGTCATCAGATCCAAAAGAACAAGTCCTGGGGGCTTCTATTTCTATATTAAATAGACATGGGTATGGGGGGGTATGCTTAACGGCCGTAGCCAGCGAGCTTGGAATTAGCAAACAACGTGTGAATTATCACTACACTGATCCAGAAGCGATTGTTTTGCAATTAGCCAGCAAATGGAGCGAAACAGGACAACTTTATACCTTGAAGGCTCTGGCAGATACAGAATTTAGCAATGCTGAAAAGATTTATGCAATTGCTGATGGGATGTTTAATTGGATGGAGGCTGAGCCAGAACTTTCAAAGTTAGGCTTGGTTTTGTATCAACTGGCTCCTCAGATAAAAGAGCTGAATAAGTTTATGTTTGAGGCTCGGAATGCTGGCCGGTCCAGAATTCAAAGCTATTTGATTATGAGTGAGCATTTTAAAAATAAAATGCAACTGACCATTGATAGGCAAGTTACAAGTTTGCATTCTCATATGTATGGGCATTTTTTTTACATTGTTGCGATGAATGATTTTAGTCGGTTACAGGAGCATCGAGAGAACTGTCGGGCTGGATTGACGGATCTGCTTTTGAATCCTTTAAAATTTTAGCTATTTTTTCCAAAGCAATTTCTCGCGTAGTTTCAAGTAAATCAACTTGTACATCTGGGTAGTTTTTATCAATTAATGCATTCGTTTTTGAAAATCCAAGTCGCCCATAAGCCTTGGTATGAATTATTGTATGCGATTTGATTTTCAATCTAGACTGAGGAGGTAGTTCATAAATTATTGATTCAAGTAATTTATGTCGTAATACAAAGTCATTTTTATTTTGAATAGTTAAAAGATCATAGGGGTCTTCGAAAGCATTTTTCCAATATCTTTTAAGCTCATAGTATTCTCCTTGAGCGTCCTTTGATTGTACTGTCGTCACACCAGCAAAAGGTAAAACAGCTAAGTTCGTTTGAAAAAGCTCTCCAAAAGCAGATCTATCTTGATTGACTAAATATTGAGACCAAATTTTTTCAAGTTGGCGAACCTGAGTTTTCCAAACAGCTTCGTCAAATAATAAAAATAAATCAACCTTTGAGTTATTTGATAAAATTTCAAGATTTTCACCAAACATGCGTGCGCCTGTAATTGGATTTTTAGGCTCTAGCCCTTGAAGTTCGTAGACAAAATTTGCAATTTTTGAATAAAGAACATAATAACGATGAATTATCTTTTTTTGATACTGGGATCCTATTGAATCGTTATATTTTATATTTCCATGATCAGTTGAAATTTTTATTCTAAATATGCCAGGGCTTAAGCTCATTGGCTGAACAGAATCGATAACTAATCTTTCGAATTCAGGTGTAATATGGTTCGGAAGGCTCTTTAGCATTTTTTGATTTTCTTTTTTACGAATTTGAAAGTTTGTCTCTTTTATAATAGATGGTCCAAATGAGCTTGTTGATGGGGGTACAAAGTCGATAGCTAATCCTAAGGCCTCGGCCGATGATCTAAGTAGTTGTTTTTGAATTGAGGTTTTATCATCATGAGTTGAATCAAAAATGTCTGAACATATGACAGCTGCCAAATTTTTTGACGGTGTTAATGTGCATAGGACCAATAAAAGCACCATAAGCGTGTTGAATTTTAAATTAGATAAGCATCGTAGCATGATAGGTTACTTTGCAATTAAGGGGCCCTTTTGGGCAAACTCCGGCGCCTCGGCAGCGGTATAGTCGACAAGTTTGCAAGGCCGCTTCATTGGCCTTTCGTGGGCTGGCTAATTCGATTTTCTGAGCTGGCCTTATTGATTTGTTGGTCAATTGCCAACACTTTACACAACCATAAAATATTGACAAAAAATGGCTGTAGAGAGTTTACATAGACGACTCGTTTTCCTCATCTCCAATTAAACCTCATTTTATACAGGCATACTTCCAGCAGCATAAATTTGTCAGAAATCTTTAACTTAATGAACTGGAGTACATTTATGAGAATCTTGATGACGATTATAACCCTTTTATCCCTGTGTCTCTCAGCTTATGCCGATAATAATGATGAGGCTAACGGGCCTTTTGTTTGTGCCTGTGCCCAACTTGATCAGTCTCATTCCGCATTGGTGGTTGTTAATTTAACGACAGGAAAACAATTTAAATTGGGCGCCTTTAGCAGTGAATGGACCCAGGGTGATCGCGATGGCGGAATCAATTGTCGTGAAGCTCTCTCGTCTCAAATGCTTTGTAAAACAGGCCGTCCAGGACAAGTACGGTAGAACTCCCTTTTTGCTCACCGACGCTACTGCAAGCGTTCTTTCGAAGCGGTATAAAGTAGATCTCTTTGGAGCACTCTAAACCCCTTGAGAATATTCCTCCGGCGCACCAACAAAGCTCTGTCAGCCTAGACAGAGCTTACTTTTACCTTCACCATCACACCGAAAGCTTCTTAAGTTTTAACTCCGAAGAGTGTCCCAATTTAGTTGGACACGGCTGTCCCAAAAGCTGGCCACTCAAATCATTGAAATTCTTAGTCAAATCTTGCGTGTCCAAGAAGTTGTCCATCTAAGGGTGTTTTGTCCAACTTCTTGGCCACCCATCAAACTTTATTTTCATTTGAAAAATCAATCACATAAGATTTTTAGCCCCTTGGTTCGTCACTGGCAATGAGCACCCCCTGTGCGAATCATCGCACCGAATCCTTAGGGGGGAAATAATGACAACCATTAACCGCAAATACGATAGCACTAACTTGAACCAGCGTGAACTGCAGCTTTTTCAATTTTTATGGAAATGGCAGGTTTCAACTGCAAGTCTACTGGTCCGATACGGATGCCCTGACTTACCAACTGGTTTTGTCGAGGGGCGACTGCGCAAATTCAATGACCTCCACGTCGACAGAAAAGAAAGTTTCGACAATCAACTGCGGGGATTCATGATCACCTCAAGGGGTAATCGCTGTGTGCAAGAAATAGCTGGTGACTATAATGATGTCAGTGAGCGCAGCTATTTGTTTGAAGAGCTCTTGCTGATTCAAGCATTGGCTCTGGGCAATTCTATTTTATTCAAAGAAAAGCCCTACGAGGTTTTCACGATGAATGAAATCCTAAAAACACCTGCCGAAGATTTACCAGAAGCTTTAAGATTCCAGAGCCAACACATCCCTGGCGCTTTGATTCAACGTTTAGCCGATAACAATCAGTGGAAATACTGGGCTATTGAATGTGACCTGAAAAAGAAAACAATGATTCACTTTGAGCGAATTTTTGAATTCTATAAGACGCAAAAACACATCACAAAAATTTTCTGGGTGGTTCGCGACAACGAAGCCCTGGCGAAATTACTCAAGGTCGCGCAGAATCACTTGGATTTTATCGACAAGATTAATTTTATTTTGGCAAGTGACCTGATCAAAAAGGTTTGGGATGCAGAAGTTCTTACTGGACCTGATACTGACAGGAAAATCTGCGAAATCTTTGGCTCAGAATACGTCGGAGTCATCCAAAATTCCGAAGTTTCAACCTTTGGATATTCGCCACAGGATTATATCAAAGACACTCTCCTAGGGACCACTCGAACTTTCCAGCAAATCCAGTGTCCCTACAAAGCTAACCCTCAAAAGGCGTGGGGAATTCATGCACGTTACAAAAGATAGGTTGTCGTTTGCAGTCATTTTCCTGTCGAAGAGGTGTCGTTTGCCTGTCACACGCAAACGCTACTTAATAAATTTGAATTTTAGACAAGAAAATTACTGAGGAATTTCAACAGCTTAATTTTTAGCGACATCAAAAAGCAATCTGACTGTGGTGGGGGGCCTGTGGGGTCCCCCAAAAAATTAATGAATGGAGTTTTACAAATGAGAAATAACAAGCCCCTAACCCCCATCAAACGTCACATCCTGTGGCAGGTCTATCGGTGGAAGATGCTGACCACAACACAAGTTCACACGCTCATGGATTCCGACGCAAGCTTGGACTACGTGACCTCATGTGTGCGTGCGCTTACCAAAGACAGATATCTCTGCGATGCCGAAGTAAGATCGAGCAGAAGCTACTATCGCTTGCGACCCAAGAGTCTTCTTGAGATTGATTTTAAAGGTAAGCATCCAAAAGAAAATGGCCTAAGGTCAGAACACTATGCCCACGATCTTATCGTCAATGCTTTTCAAGTGGGTGATATTCCAATCTCAAAAAATAGAAGTCACTATGAGTTTGTTACGGAAAGGGAATTACGAAGCATTGCCGACCCTTCCGAAGTCATAGCCGCAGAGGCATTTAAAATTCGTAGGCCCGACGGACTGACTACTCTTGACGGACAAGATGGGTATATTTGTATTGAAGTTGAGCTTAGTACAAAAAAGAAAAGTCGATACGAGTACTCTGTACCGTTTTATGAAAATAAAAATATTGCCTTGGTCCTTTGGTTGGTCAAAGAGCCCTCCCAAATCAAACTCCTGCAAAATATTTTTGGCATAGCGGGAAAACACAATTTTATTTTGCTCAATCACTTTCTTGAAAACCATTGGAATGCAAAAATTTTGGCAGGTACACAAGTCGGTAAAAGCATTGCCCAAGTGCACTGTATTCAAAAAAATGAAGATCCCGAGCGTCAAGATTTACCATCGCTTCATAATTGTTTTTTAGATCCAATTAAAAGAGTCCTCACAGACAGACAAGATCTATTTCGTGACCCACATGAAAGTGAGTGTTATCTATGAATTCGAGTTCTTTGAAAACTGAAGAGTGTGGGAAGAAATTTTTCTTTCAGGTTGTAGGCGATCAGTTCGGTGCTGCGTTTTCTCCGATAAGGAGAAAACAATGATCAAGTCCTATATAAAAAACGGAAAGAAAATGTACGAAGTTTTTGTCAAGCAAACTGACAATCATGGCAAACAAGTCGGGCGCAGAAAAAGAGGAATCACCTCTGAGCGTTTAGCAAAAGATGCTGAATATCAACTAAGAAAAGACTTGGACCAATTCTTGGACAATGCTGGAGCTTCTTGGCTTTGGAACGATTGGCTGCTTGAGTGCATCCATCGGATGAAATTTGAAAGAAAAGAATCAACGCTTTTAGGCTACAAGAAAACTTTGGCCAAATGGCTCCCAAAAGACTGGGAGAAAAGAGAACTTGCTAGTTTTTCAAAAGCCGAGATTTTTGAATTTATCTTTCAAAAAATGGATTCATCGGCCAGTGCCTTTGTTCGCAAAAGTGTTCTGAAAATGCTGAAAAGAATTTTTCAGATGGCTTTTGAGGACGGATTGATTTTAAAAAATCCAACCCAAGGCATTAGCGTGCAACTGCCGCCATCGGATCAAAAGGTTTTGACAACAGAAGAGGCGCAGAAACTTTTGCAAGAGGCCAAGCGTGCAAGTCATCGTTTTTATCCGATCTGGGCCGTAGCCCTTTTATCAGGCATGAGATCGGGTGAAATGTATGCGCTCAAATGGACTGATATTGATTTCTCAGCTGAAGCTATTAGCGTTACCAAGCAATGGACAAGCAAAGATGGCGTAACGCCAACCAAATCACGAGAAAATCGCGTAGTGCCAATTTCTGAAGATCTAAAAAGGCATCTTTTAGAAATAAAAAATTGCCGCAAGGATTTTTCAGAAGATGTGCTACCCCATTTACGTGAATGGACCAATGGAGAACAGGCGCAAGTTCTAAGAGAGTTTTGCCGAGCTATCGGTATCACCGAGGTCAAGTTTCATGACCTAAGGGCAACGTTTATAACCAATATGCTGTCCCAGGGGGTGCCACTAGTGACGGTGATGTCGATTGTCGGTCATCGAAAAATGGCAACAACAGATGTATATGTCAGACTTGCTGGAATTAACGTCAAAGGCGCAACTGAGAAATTAGGTTATGGCTTGCCAAGTCAGGATGGGGTCAATGTTGTCAAAATGGTCCCGCGATGAGAAGCCTCGGCTGTAACAAAAAGTAACATGGGCCATCGAAGACTAATGGTTTCGGGAGGTTGCCCCTGGGCTGTCTCCCCGACCAATTTTAACAATTGAGTGTATGACCGGTTCAGCCCGAAAAGAACCACAAAAATCAGATAGTTATAAAACAAAAAAATTTAGTTCGATTCTTGTAAAAATTTTTCTACCTCATCAAATCTGTTTTTGTATCGCTCAAGGACTTTTTTCACAGAAGAATGGTCCCAATGTTTTGCTTTTCGCGGACTGATATTTTCGTGATTCAGGACCACAGCGATTTCATATGCGGTCCGCTGATTTTTGTATAAATTCAAGATTCGCAAAATGATTTCCATTTCTTTTGGCTGTTTCATTAAAATTCCGTTTGCTCGAACGTACCCATAAGGGGGATTTCCAGATCTGCAATTTGTCCCAGTCTGAGTTGAATATCGCGCCAAAGTTTTAATAACGAAACTTTTTGATATCCCTAGTTGTCGAGCGATCGCGGCGTAGGAGTAGTTATTCTCTCTGAGCTTCATGCATTTCACATGAGTTTGGTTATTCAACAAATAACTTAAGTCGATACTGTCATGGGGGAGCGAAAAATTCATTTTAGACTCCACGCCATCGATATCTGGCTCTGATGAACTCTGACAACTAGAAATAATGGCCAATATAGAATAGAGATTTCTAGGCCAGTTTGTGGAGTTATTTCCTGGAGCTGGCCGGTACCGAAACCTTCAAATTCGCGATCGCACGGTAGCTACATTAGCAGTGATTAAAACCCAATGCGCCGCTTAGGAAGTGGAGTGCGAGCGTAAAGTGAGAATCTAGCACGATCGGGAAGTTACAATAT
The DNA here is from genome assembly GCA_043779185.1 of Pseudobdellovibrionaceae bacterium. Classification (GTDB taxonomy): domain Bacteria; phylum Bdellovibrionota; class Bdellovibrionia; order Bdellovibrionales; family Bdellovibrionaceae; genus JAYWDA01. The sequence continues at coordinate 5,097 of JAYWEQ010000140.1, read as the reverse complement.
TTGACTGTGGGAAGTCGGTTTGTTTCAAACGCCAGAAGATTCAAGGATCGTTTTTAGTAAACAGAGGTCTTTTTGATTTGCTCGACGCATGGCCATTTCCATAAGTGGAGCCATTAAAATCGAGAACCCTTTTGGTTCGCCTCTATTCCTTAAGACCATTCTAGTCGTCGTAGGCGTGAGTGATTCCCAAATGTATGTTGTTTCCATCGGAAACGGCCCCTGAGCCGTGCGCATGACAATCCGCTCTCCAGCTTTCAGTTCTACGATTTCGTAAGTGTAAGCCAGACGTTTTCCTAAAAATTGCGCGACGAATGCAATACGAGACCCCACTCGAAGCGGCTTCTCTGTTTCCCATTCGACTTTTTTGATATTTACATACCAGTTCGGAGCATGATCAGGATCACAAGCATAGTGTGCCACTTGTTCTCGCGGACATAGAATATTGATCTCTGTGATTACATCTACAGCCATGGTTTTATTTTAACTTCCAATTTTCCTCGGCCTTTTGTTTTTGACTGGGTAAAATTCTCCACAAAAACTTGGCAACTATATTTGAAAATAAATACTTCCTGCTATTTTGAATCAAATATACACTGTTTTTTCCTGCGACATTTTTTTTGCCAAGACTTACGGCAAATGCACATTGTCCACTAAACTCCGCCGAATCTTCTGTCTTCATAGTCATTGAATTCTCCCTAGTTTTGAAATCTGTATCACGTCATCGACTGACCATTGATCATAAGCGTGTCTTCCGTAATGAACGGCAACGATTTTTCCATCAGAGCCGACAAGAAAATCTGCAGGTAAGCCCAACGGCCCGCCTTCGGGATCACCTTTTGGTCTGTCTACTATAGAGTTACCCTCTTTCATCTTAGGCCACACTCGAACATCTAGAACAGAAAAAATAGAAGAACCTACGCCGAACTGTTCATAGAGTTTCTTTTCAGGATCTCCAATGACATCAAACGGAAACTTCCCTTGAAAGGGGAGTAATGACTCTTTGGGTGAATGAAACACAACGACCTCGTGTATTCCCGCTGCCTCAATCTCTGAGTTTCTTTGTACAAACGATTGAAGATGTAAATTGCATATTGGGCATCCGGCAAATCTGCGAAACTGCAGATGGACCCACTTTGATTTAGAGCTTGGGATTTTAACTTCAGCTCCGTGGATGTTCATGAGATTCAACGTTGGGAATACATCCCCAGACTTGAACTTTTCACCAGGTGCTGCAGTAATCCATGCAATAACAAGAACGCCAAATAAGATTCCAAACCCAATCAGTATTTTCTTTTTCATTCCTTATCCTTCCAAATATTTTACCAAATTCTCTAGGCAACCCATCCAACCATGTTGATGCTTGTCACGAGCAGCAACGTCTGCGAATCGTTCGTGAGTTAGAGTAACTTCTGTTCCACCATCGACATCTTTAAAAGTAACTGTGACCAACGTTTGAGGTGTGGGATCACCTATCCATCCCCAGGTAAAAGAAATCGATTCATTTGGAATAATTTTCTGGTACGTACCACCTGCAGTGGGATTGACAACTTCACCTCCCATATCGCCCTTCATCTCTACTCGGTATTCACCGCCCACTTTAAGATCGACAGAGGCACTGGGTACCACCATCGCTCCTGGCGCATACCATTTCTTAATGAGTTCTGGTTTAGTCCAAGCCTCAAAAACTTTGTGGCGTTTAGCCTTGATGACTCGTTTGATTTGTAAAGTGATATTTTCGCTCATACCTTCCCCTTCTCTAGTAACTCTTGGAGGATATCAAGACGGTCATTCCAGAATTTTCGATAATACGACATCCATCGTTCCGCTGTCATGAGAGCCTCCGCATTTAGCTTCACAATTTGAAAACTGCCTTCTTTTCTGCGATCAATCAGATGGGCGACTTCCAAAACTTTGAGATGTTTGGATACCGCTGCTAGGGACATTCGAAATGGCTTTGCTATTTCGCTAACGGTTTTTTCTTTCTTGGAGATATCCTTCAAGATGGCTCGTCTCGTAGAGTCGGCCAAAGCGTGAAATAGAAGGTCTAGTTGAACAGCCTCTGATTTAACCATTTAGTTGAATGATACCCATAAATCAGAAAAGAGTCAACTATATGGTTAAATGGTTTATACATGGATTACGGACGCCTCAACGGACTTGAATTTCTGTTGTATCGCAAGTTAATACTTAAAATCGATTTACGACTACTAAGGCACTATAAAACTGACGAGACCCAGGTGAATTAACGCCGGACTCCCGGGCTCGCCGCTCTATTGAATATGTGCCAATCTTTCAAAGTGAGTGTCAGATCTGATCAAAACTATATCTTTAATTTTGCAAAATACAGGCGCAGTTTTTACAATCTAACGAACCCGCTCACGTCGCCACTTTGATTCCGGTAGCAACTGCGCCTTGGGCCACTTCGATGCCTGTGAGTCCCGGATCAAGTGCAGTTGAGCGATATGAATGGCAAGAATCGCACGTGGTAGTTGTCCAGTCGATGCGGCGAGAACCGCTAGCGTTGCTCCTAATGCGATGAGTTTATCGAGTCCCATGTTTACCTCCTGAGGTCTGTTGTTTGATTGATTCCTGACGATTCACTATTGATCTGATGATTGAGTGGTCCCAAATTTTTCCCTTGCGAGGACGAATCTTGAGTCCGTTAATGTGCCGTGCGATGGCCGATAGACTTTGGCCTTCGGTCCATAGCTTCATGATCTTGCGGACTACTACTTGCTCGCGGGAGTCCTCCACAAGGCGTCCGTTTTGGACAAAATAGCCGTAGGGTGCGACACCGATATGATGATGTTCGGACTTTGACCTGGAATAGGTCAGACTGCGATTACAGGGGCGCAGGTCCAAGCCTCCTGCGATTAGTGCCTTGCGAATAGATGTCTTTGCGACGCCAATCTCTTTCGCTATTTCGCGCAATGACAGGCCAGATTCGTAAAATGGGGCTGCTTTTCTAAAAATCCCATGATCTCCGAGGTGAAAGAGATCAATCTTATCAACAGGTTGGTAGGAGAACTCAGTTGTTGAACTTCCCCGACCAATTTTTTTCGTGAGTATTGTGGCCGTTTCGAGAATCCCAAAAAAAAACTAGAAATTCTAACTGGTTAATTTCATTAACAAATGCACGACAGTCTAAAGCCCATCATTTCAGAAAGTTTCTGAACATTTCATGGGTTTGCTTCTTTTTTGCTTCTCGTTTGCTTCTTTTTCTTCAACGAATTTTGAGCGTCTTCTAGGGCTAAAAACTCTGCTTTTCAGATTGAAAACCTTAGAAACGTAAAAATCCACAGACTCTTTTCTACAGTTTTTTAAACATAGGCTTGAAACCTTAAAGGAGATTTTTTTATGAAACAAATTATCGCTATAGCTTCAATGTTGACCGTTTTAGCTGCTAGCACAGGACAACTCCCAAGAGTCGTTCATCAGGTTCGCATCGCTCAACTAGAGATTCTTAAACAGATGCAGACCAAGAATTGGGGAACCCCTTGGACACCATCAGAAAACAAAGTTCGCTAGTCCTAGAACTCATTTTGGGAGGGGTGAAGCCCATTGGCTCATTTCTCCCTTTTGGGTTTGCCGTTCTCTACAATTAAAAACTTTTTCGTCCTTCCTACAAGCCACTCACGCCAAGCAAATCATTACGAGTCGAGATCGCCATTTTCGTAATTTTACATATGGTCCTAAAAATTTAGCTCAATATTGTTTTTACTTGCCGGGTGCTTTCGTCTGATTCTTTCGTTCCTAGAACGACATCGGAGTAGGCCGGCAGGCTCGTGAGTCGGGTGTCTTCCACGGGATAACCCACCGTAAAATGATAAAGACTTTGGAATCGGAGATCTTGAATCCCAAGTAGCTCGTGCATGGCATCGTCAAAAAAACAGCCAATCCCTGTCGCTCGGATTCCGATGGACTCTGCTTCAAGGTAAAGAACCTGACCCACAATTCCTGTTTCCCAGAAGAGCCGCCGATAAAAGTAGGGACCTTTCTCACGTAAAGGGTTTTCAAAATGAGCGATCATACCAAGGCTAAAGCAACCATCAGCCGCAATGTCCTGGTTGCAGGATACGGTCTTTGCGACGGACCGGATATCTCCTCCCAATAATTTAAAAAAGCTTAAGTTCGATGGACAGCTATCGGGCTTCTCCCACAAAAACTCCGGCTTCATTGCTGTTCGCAAATCAGATGTATAGCTCGGATGACGAACATAAAAATACAAACCAGGATCAAGACCCGTTACTCGATGAATAAAAACTGCAAGATGAACTTGGGGTTCCCAAGGAATCATTTTGAATAAATCTTTTCTAGCCCCTGAATCTAAGGTGTCTGAGGTTCTATTCAGAAATCCATAAAAAGCCTCCACCGAAATGGCACTCTTGCCATCGAAATCCACAGCGCTTCTTCTTTGATGAATAATTTTACGAATGGATAGTACGTCAGCCCGCTCATTTTCCTCTGGCTTTTCTAGGTCTGGTGAATGAGCGGGGTCTTCGGGCCAACTGGCGACTGTGCGGATTTTTCGACTCGCTAAAGAGACGTCATCAATCATGGGCCATTTTTCGTGAGAAGGACTTAAGCGATTCGCATTTCCGAGCCAAGAGAACCCTTGGAATCCCTTAATAATCTCCTCGGAAAAAACGGCTGCGGGGTCGTTGTATTCTCCTCCGTTCACGGCACGATGTGGAGTTACGAGTAGTAAGCAGTCAGGCTCTTCAATTTCATCATGTTGGAGCAATGGAAGGCCAAGAAGGATGGAGAGGTCTTCTGTCGACAACACGTCCAATAGTCTAAGGCTCCATCCAAGCGTTGCTGCGGAAATCCCGAGGGCCGCAAGGGCGTGGCCGACGTCGTGTTGACAGTAGCGAAATGCACGCTCTCCATATTTCCAGGCCTCGCGCCAGTGGATGGAGCTCAATGCAATGAATAAGCTTCCTTCAGGAATTCGCCCTGAAATCTCCTGCCAGAGCTGCGCCGGAATAGTGGCCCTTATTTCTAGGGCGTGCTCCTTTGGTATATAATGACAGACTGAGGCTTGCTCTAGCAGCCCAGGAATTGGGCCCGAGATCATGTATCCCTCCGTTGGGTGCA
>JAYWEQ010000139.1:0-22990 GCA_043779185.1 Pseudobdellovibrionaceae bacterium | reverse complement strand
CGGAAACGGTTTTAGATTTGGACTCAACGGACTCCGTAGCGGAGCCCAACGTTGGCTGAACTGAACCTGAAGACTTACCAAGTTTCGTTTGATTGGATTTTCTAGCCATTGCAGTAATCACTTCGGCCCATGAGCCATTATGAACAACATGGGACATCAGACTTTTTGCCTTTTTAAGTTCTTCAAATTCCTCTTTTGTAAACGTAATCTCGAGGCGAACTGATTCGTCTTTCTGCGGCCGAATAATTTCTTGAATTTTTATCGGCATATCAAACTCCTTTGCCAGAAGCTGTTTCGTTTCAAATCCGTTGCAGTTTTCAAGCTTTTCTAGGATTTCATGAGTTCGATTTTCAGATACACTTTCGCCTTTCATAGCCTCTGAAACCAGGCATTTTTGCAGTTGAACGGCTTGCGATAAATTTAAAGCTCCAGACATCAGGCGATCCACAACTTCAGGAACTTTTTTTAAAAGCTTCGCGGCATCAATTCGGCGAAGGGCCGAAGGTTCTGAGTAACCATATTTTTTAGTCATCATCGTGTACATGCTATCAAAGCCAAGATCTGCATAAAGCTTACGATCCATAATCTCTAAAATATGGGTTAAAACTAAGTGCATAATTTTTCGCTCAGTTTGAACTAAATTTTCAGTTTTTAAAAGCAGCTCATCGTTCGAAATGCTTTTCAGATTTATATTTGATTGCATACATTGCTCTCCCGTTTAAAAATTTAAAGGACCATATCATGGAATTTGAAGGCTGATTTTTAGGTTTTTGGTGGCGCTATGTGCCTTTGAGGATGGTGGAAATTTGCTGTCACAATGGCCTATAAATCGATTCTAACGATTGAAAGAAAAATAAATGCCGCCGGGATTGAGCCTTTAAGTATTTTCAAACAGAATCTTTTTTAGAGATGCAAAAATCACTCGCAAGAAAATAATTTAAAATTTTGGCAGATAACGCGATTCATAACCGTAGCGGAGCCCTTAAATATAAATTTATAAGTGCTGCTGTTTATCTCTGATCAAAGTCGAGTCTCCAGGCGAACTTATTTTGCGAGTGTGACCGAAAGTCCTGTGTCTCATAAAAAGACAATCAAATTTTGTGTTCTTCGAGGATAATCATGGGTATCAGTTTTGCACCGAAATGATGCACCAGGGGAGATATCAAATGAGCGTGAATACAAACACCAACATTAAGACAGTCGTTCGATTTGTTTACATCTTAGTCATCGCTTTGACACTGGTTTATGCTACGGCTTATGCCCAAAGTACTCCGCCTTCAAGTAAACCAGTGGCGAATTCAGCAACTCCCTCTCCCGCTCCAAATGGCCAAGTCCCATTATGGCCCCCCATCGTGGATAGTCCGCAACGAATTTGTCATGAGCAAGAGGGCAAAGTTGAAGATGCCAGAAGAAAGGTTTCTCAATCCTGTGGCCAGCCCACTGAGTGCGCAAAGAAAATGAAAGCTTGCATAGGCACCCCTAAAACGTCCACTGACACTTCTGACGTTTTTGCAAAATTGCTCGGCAAGGAAGTTTCTGAGGTAAGACAAAACTGCAACGACACTCCATCCGGCTACGAATCAAAAAGAAAATCATTCCAGGAAAAAATTGAGACCCTAGGTAAAGATATCAAGGGCTTGGAAAAAGATGACACCGATATTGATGAAAAATATCAGGAAAAAGTTGTCAAACTTCAAGAGACTTTCGCCAAAGAGCAAAAGGATTTAGACACCTTGCAGGAAGATATCGACAGCAAAAACATGGAAGAAGAAAAGAATGCGCTTGATGAAGATCAAAAGGCGGCAGCAAATCTTTCCAAACTTATGGAAGGAAAAATGCAGCTAAGAAATGATCTCAGCACCGCAACAGTAAAAGCCCAAAGCGCTATGATCGAAGCGAGTGAAGAGATTTCTAGAGGCGACTGTATTGCACAAGTTAAGAAGTTTAAAAAGGAAATGAAAGATGCTAATTCTACACGAGCCAATTCTGCTGGTGATTTAATCGGTGGCGGGAATACTTTAAGGCGGCAGCTTGAGACCAGATTTAATGCTTGTATGGAAATTATGACAATGCGACGAAAAGAGATTGGCAGGGAGCTTTCAGAAAAAGTCGCCGCAATTTCTTTTAAAATGGATGAAAACGCGCGGCAAATTCAAGAGCTTGAAGATTATAGTAAAAAATCCGCCGAGCAGCGTGCCAAAAGAGCGCAATTAATGGTGGATAAAAAGCAGAAGGCGATCAAAGCCTCCGTCCAAAAGACTCAGCAAATTCAGGGTCAGTTGGCACAAGAGGGTGAGCTTGCAAAGAAGAAACACGCATCTATTCAAAAGGCGATCGTAGAAACTAGCTCCATTAGGAATAGGGTAAATGGAGAACTCATCGGTTTAGGCGCCATGGATCCTGCAACAAGTGCCAATAACGATGCAAGTCTTAAATCCGCAACTGGAGATTGGATTGATTTTGCAAACTTAGCATCTGACTATAGCGATAATGAACTTTGCTGCCCGAAGGTAGATGGGGGGCCTGAACCCAAGGGACTTTGTGCCCAAGGCAGGACACCTGACGTGCAAAAGGCAAAAAAAAAATATGACGGGGGAAAGTAACCCACCACCTAGCCAAAGGCCCAAAGACAGACCGTCCCATGGGCCTAGCCTCAACTCTTCAATCGTGACCTAAATCCCTAGATTTGTTAACCTACTGAAATGAAAAATAAAAAACTTCTGCTGAAAATCGGTTTGTTTTCTTCGGCCTTCATTTTAATTGGAATCCTAGCCGCCTTCATTACTTTTAAAAGCATCAAAGCCGGTCTTCCGGAAATGATCACGGTGAAAGATTATCATCCGCTGTTAGTCAGTGAAGTATTTGATCGAAATAATAAAAAAATTGGTGAATTCTTCCGCGAGCGTCGCACTTTAGTTCCCTTTGATAAAATTCCGAAGCATGTTGTCCAAGCTTTTTTAGCAGCCGAGGACGGAGAGTTTTATACTCATGGTGGAATCAACTACATGGCGATTCTTCGCGCAACCTTGGCGAACATCCGCGCTGGTCGAAGTGTGCAAGGGGGATCGACGATCACCCAGCAGGTGGCAAAAACTTTGATGCTGTCGCCGGAAAAAACTTTGCTGCGAAAAGCCCGCGAGGCTTTGCTTGCCATTCAGATGGAAGAAAACTTATCTAAAGATGAAATTCTTTATTTGTATTTAAATCAGATTTTCTTCGGTCAAGGGGCTTACGGCATTGAAAACGCCGCTCAAACTTATTTTAAAAAATCAGTCTCGCAGCTTTCTATTGCTGAAGCGGCTTTGTTAGCCGGCCTTCCGCAGGCTCCGTCAAAATATTCACCGACTAAAAATCCGACCAGAGCAAAAGAAAGACAGCGATATGTTTTAACCAGAATGGGTGACGTTGGTTTTATTCCTAAAGATATGGCTTTAAAATCCATCGATGAGCCCATAAAACTGTATTTGCGTGAAAACTTTGTCGATGTTGCGCCTTTTTATGTTGAAACTGTCCGACAAATTTTAGTGCAACAGCTGAGCGAAGAGGTCGTGCTTGATCAAGGAATTTCGATTCAAACAAGTCTTGATTTGCCAAAGCAATTAGCAGCACAAGAGGCTGTGATCAGAGGACTTAAAGAATTGGATAAGCGTCAAGGCTACCGCGGCGCCTTAAGAAACATCACCGAAAAGGCCGACGAGGAAAAACTTCTGGCTGCTGAAAAAGAAAAATTACTAACCGCTTATTCGCCAGAACGAATTCTTTTGCCGACGGGTCAGTTTGCTGAAATCAAAGAGCCTGTGAAAAAAACAAAGTCAGCTTTACCTTTCTATATGAAAATGGCTCAGACGGTGGAAGGTGTTGTCGAAAAAGTCGATGATTCAATGGGCTTAGTTTACGTTAGAATTCCTGACAGTGTTGGCGTGATTGATCTTGAGACAATGAAATGGGCCCGCCGACCTGACACAAATAAGCGTTATGATTTGGACACGATTGATAAGCCGTCAAAGGCTTTAAAAAACGGCGATGCTATTTTGGTCAGTGTGAAAAGCGAAAAATTCGTGGTCTCTAATCATAATGAAAAAATTAAAAAAGCGGCCGGCTTAGACCTTTCAGGATATGTCGGGCTTGAGCTTGATCAAGAGCCCGTCGCCGAAAGTGCTTTATTGTCCGTCGATCAGCAAACAGAAGATATCTTAGCGATGGTTGGGGGATATAAATTTATCCAAGGAAAAAGTGAATTCAATCACTCCTACCAAGCCGCCAGACAAACTGGCTCTTCATTTAAAGCGATTGTCTACGCGTCAGCTTTAGATAAAAACTATACGCCCTCGACGCCGATCATGGATGCGCCCGTTGTCTTTGAAGAGAACAAGGAAACTGATGACGAAGGCCAAGAAGATGCAAAAGTTTGGAAACCGAACAATCATGGAAAAAGTTTTGGCGGTGAAATTATTTTTAGAAATGCCCTCGTGCAGTCATTGAATGTTCCGGCTGTTAAGGTGATCGAGGATTTGGGCGTTCCCTGGGCCGTTGATTATGCCCATCGCTTAGGAGTTTTTAATCCTTTGAACCCGGATTTTACTTTGGTTTTAGGATCTAGCAGTGTGACCTTGTACGAAATGACGAAAGTTTTTTCGACCTTGGGACGATTGGGCAAAAAAATTCATCCCAATATTATTCAGAAGGTCGTTGATAAAGATGGAAAACAACTTTTAGATAAAGTGTCGCTCGACATAAGATTTGAAAAGCAGACAAAGCCCATTGAAGATGATTTTGCAGCTCGAAGAGAAGCCTTTCTTGCTAAAACGTCAGAAAATCCGGATCAAAAACCTGAAGATACAAAAAAACCAGATCGAAATTTCTTCTTTACTGATCCAGATCAGCTGATTCGTCCACAAACGGCCTATGTTATGACAAGTTTGTTAAAAGGCGTTGTTGAAGATGCTCACGGAACCGGTCAAAAAGCAAAAGCCCTGGGTCGCGAGGTCGCTGGAAAGACCGGAACCACCAATGGCTACTTTGACGCGTGGTTCATTGGGTACACCGCTCAGATTGCGACGGGCGTTTGGGTTGGATTTGATTCCGAAAAAAGTCTTGGTAAGGGCGAAGTCGGCGGACGCGCGGCTTTACCGATATGGGTCGAATATATGAAAGAAGCGCATGAAGGTCTTCCGCAGATGACAATTCCAATTCCCGGGGGTATCGTTTTCGCCAACATAGATAGCGAAACGGGCAAGCTAGCCTCCGCGACAACAAAGCATATTTTACGTCAAGCTTACGTCGAGGGGACAGAGCCCACCACTTCTTCCAACAAAGAAGAAGAGGCCACCGACTTTTACAAGCAGGACTTATCAGAATAAAAGAAATCCACCTTTGGGGTGTGAAACAAAATAATCTAAAAAACATCGAGGTCAAAATACCCGTTGGCCAGATGACTGTTGTCTGTGGCCCTTCGGGCTCAGGGAAAAGTTCTTTGGCTTTTGAAACCTTATTTGCCGAAGGCCAAAGACGCTTTATTGAAAGCATGTCGAACTATGCACGGCAGTTTTTAAATAAAGCACCAAAGCCAGATATCGAAGGCATCACAAATATTCCGCCAGCCATTTCGATCGAGCAAAAAAACACTGTTAAATCCAGTCGCTCAACGGTTGGAACAACCACCGAAGTGATAGATTACTTGCGCCTTCTGTTTGAAAAAACAGCAACACCCTTTTGTCCGACTCACAAAACGGCTTGTGAAAAAGAAAGTGTGACCGAGGCCGCTGATAAAGTTCTTAAATATTTTCAAGGTCAGCGCGGCTACTTGATGGTAGAAATTCCGGAAAAAGGTCGTGTGGCCGAAGGGAAAAAACTTTTAGCGCTGCTGCTGCAAGATGGCTACTTAAGAATTTACCTGCCGGTAAAAGGGCCTATTTCTTCAGATAAAAAAGAACCTGCGACAAAAAAGAAAACGAAGTCTGTACAAGCCTTTGATGAAAACCCGGGCCAAGTGATTGCTGAAGAAGTATTTGGCGAGGTGATCGAAATCAGCACTCCGCAGTTTATTAAAAAAGGCTTACCTAAAAGCACGTTCTTCTTAGTGATTGATCGCTTGTCTTTTTCTGAAGAAGAGCATGGCCGCTTAGCTGACTCCATGGGGCAAGCTTACGAAGCCAGCATTAAATATAATTTAAGTACGCCGGTTAGAAAAGCCATCATCGTGACCTCTGAAGGGAAAAAATTATCGGTCAGCGAAGAGGCTAGCTGTCCCATTTGTTCTTATACTCCGCCGCCTTTAACATCGGGTTTATTTAGTTTTAATAATCCATTAGGCGCATGTCCCACGTGCAAAGGTTTTGGCAATACCCTCGACATCGACGAGAAAAAAGTAATTCCAAATCCGACCTTAACTTTGAATGAAGGCGCGATACATCCTTTCACGATGCCAAGCTCTTCTTATGAAAAAAAGAAGATGTTGGATTGTTGTAAAAAAAATAAAATTCCCTTAAATGTCGCTTGGGAAAAGTTATCAAAAATCCACAAAGAAAGTCTTTGGAATGGCAGCAAAGAGTTTTTTGGCGTCAAAGGTCTTTTTGAATATCTTGAACAGATAAAATATAAAATGCATGTACGAGTTTTTATTTCCAGGTACCGCAGCCCGTCTCTTTGTTACACCTGCCATGGCTCAAGATTACGACCAGAGGTGGAATTTATTCTCCTTAAGGGTAAAAATATTTCTTATCTTTCAAACCTTACGATCGAAGAGCTTTGCCATTTTTTTAAAGTCATCGAACTTTCTGCGTATCAAGAAGAAGTGGCCGGTGAAGTTTTAAAGCAAATCCGATCCAGATTGGATTTTTTAATTCGTGTTGGTGTCCATTATTTATCTTTGAACCGCGAAACCCGAACTTTATCAGGCGGCGAATATCAAAGATTGGTTTTAGCCAATCAATTAGGTATGGGCTTGTCCCAGGCCTTGTATGTTTTGGATGAGCCGACTGTAGGCCTACATCCCCGCGACAACGATCGTCTGATTTCCATTCTTAAAGATTTAAAGGACTTAGGAAATACTTTAGTCGTCGTCGAACATGATCATGACGTGATTCGCAGCAGTCAGAATATTATCGAGATGGGACCAGGCTCGGGATACCTGGGGGGACATGTTGTCTATTCGGGGTCCACAGAAAATTTCTACGAAGCTAAGCAGTCCAATACCGTGAGCTATTTAAAGGGTTCAAAAAATTTAACTCAAGCTCGTGAAGTGCGACCGGTGGATCTTAAAACTTACAAATTTAAAATTGAACTAAAAGGGGCCCGTGGACACAATCTAAAAAACTTGGATGTGACCATTCCCATTCATCGCTTGGTCGCTGTCACTGGAGTCAGTGGCTCGGGAAAATCGACTTTAATCACAAAAACTTTATATCCTGCTTTAGCCCGAGCCCTTTCGATCGAATTTTTGCCCAATCAAGAATTCGATTCGTTGGAAGGCGTTGAGCATATTAAAAACGTACTGCTGGTCGATCAATCGCCAATCGGAAAATCGGCACGCAGTTCGCCCGTGACCTATTTAAAAGCTTTCGATGCCATTCGAACAATCATGTCCAGCGTCTTTGAATCAAAAGCCCGAGGCTACACGCCAGGCACCTTCAGTTTAAATGTCGACGGCGGACGATGCCCTTCTTGTCGAGGCACCGGTTACGAAGAAATCGACATGCAGTTTATGGATAACGTCATTATCCCCTGTGACGTTTGTGACAGCAAAAAGTACCGTCCAGAAATTTTAGAAATCCAGTACAAAGGTAAAAATATCCATGAAATTTTATCGATGACGGTCGCTCAGGCCATGGATTTTTTTGTGGCTTATCCCCATGTTCGAAAGCCTTTAAGTGTTTTAAAAGAGGTCGGCTTGGATTATCTGACCCTTGGGCAACCCGCCAATTCCTTAAGCGGAGGCGAATCCCAACGATTAAAAATTGCCAAAGAACTTTCCCAAGTTTCTCAAAAATCCACCATGTATATTTTAGATGAGCCCACGACAGGTCTGCACTTCCGTGAAGTCGAACTTTTAATGCGAACCTTAAATAAGCTGATTGATGCTGGCGGAAGCGTGATCGTGGTCGAACATAATCAAGATGTTGTTCGTGGCGCAGACTTTATTATCGATATGGGGCCCGAAGCTGGGCAAAAAGGTGGCCAAATTGTCGCTCAAGGCACGCCAAATGACATCATGAAAAGCAAAAAAAGCCTGACGGGACAGTATCTAAAGCGTTACATTGAACGAACATGATTTCTGAACTTCGTCCTCTGCTAAAAGAAATGCGCCCGCATTTAAAAAAAGTCTATGTGGTGGCTATCACCGGCGTGATTTATTCCGTCGCAATGGCCCGCATGCTTTTAATCTTAAAGGATCTGCAAGACAGCTTTGCTAAAGGCAGTACAAATCACGTTGCTGAAGTCAGTGCTATTGCCATTAGTTTAGCTTTGGTCGCTGCCGTCAGTCGCTATTTTCATATTTTTTTAATGAACTTTATATCTGAACTTGTCGTCAATAGCCTTAGGGTCAAATTGCAAAACAAGTTTATGCGCTTAAATTTAAGCTTTCACAGTAATTATGCTTCGGGCTCAGGCGGGCTTTTAAGCCGTATTCTCAACGACATCAAAGTCATCCAAGATGGTCTTCGCATGGTCGCTGACTTTTTTCGCGAACCCTTGCTGGCTGTTTTACTTTTAGGAAATTTATTTTATCTTAACTGGCGACTGACTTTAGCTTTGCTGATTTTAATGCCACCTTTACTTTATTTTTTACGGCAAATTTCTAGAAGCTTAAGAAAATATGTCGTGGGCGGCCAAGAATATCTTGAAAAGATGACTTCGACCATTAAAGAAAGTCTGGATGGTGTTCGCATCATTCAGTCTTTTAATTTAGAAAATGTCTTGAGCCAAAAATTGCAAAAAGAATCTGGCGATTATCTGGAAATCCGTAGACGAATCCATGCTCGCGTTGAAATTATAGGCCCTGTCACAGAATTTGTCGCCACGTTCGTGATTTTAGGGATTTTCTTTTATTTTAGCAAAGAGGTCGCCGCGGGAACCATAACAACCGGCGCGGTTCTGGCCTATATCGCATCAATGATGGCGATCAATCAACCCGTCAAAAAATTACAAGAAAGCTATGTTCGAATTCAAGAAACAATCGTTGCTACAGATCGAGTGTTTGCGATCATTAACGAACCTTCAGAAGTTCCTGAAAGTACAAAAAATTTGCCATTCCCACAGGATTGGAAAACGATCTCATACAGAAATGTTTCTTTTTCTTACCATCAGCAACTGACGCTTAAAAATATTAGCTTTGAATTGCACCGTGGGGATCATGTCGCTTTTGTCGGCGAAAGCGGTTCCGGAAAATCCACCATCGTCAATTTGCTGGAAAGATTTTATGACCCTTCACATGGGGAAATTTTAATCGACGGCGTGAATATTCGCGATATTGACCTGAAAGCGCTCCGCAGAAACGTCGCCTTAGTTTCCCAAGATGTTTTTCTTTTTAGTGATTCCATTGAAAGAAATATTCAAGCCGGAGATTTCAGTCGGCCCTTGAGTGATGTGGAGCCGGTGGCAAAATCAGCTAACGCCCACCAATTTATCGTCACCTCTGGCAAAGGCTATAAAGGCTTAGTCGGTGATCGCGGTAACTTACTGTCTGGCGGAGAAAAACAAAGGGTCAGTATCGCCCGTGCTTTCTTTAAGAACGCTCCTATTCTAATTCTTGATGAGGCCACAAGTGCCCTTGATTCAGCCAGCGAAGTCGAAGTGCAAAATGGTTTAGATCTATTAATGGAAGGCCGGACGGCCTTAGTCATCGCTCATAGGTTGTCGACAATTCAAGGGGCCGATCGAATTTTTGTTTTAAAAAAAGGTCAAATTGTTGAAACTGGAACTCACACGGAGTTGCTGGCCCTTAAAGGTGAATATTCCAAGTTCTACGAACTTCAAAGGTAAAAGCCTAGACCAAAGTCACAAAACGTATAAATCATCGACAAAATTCCTTTTGCTCTTAAAGTTTGTCTAAATTTTTGACGAATAGCTTTTTGACAGTGCACGAGCGCTGATATCAAAAAGGAGCATAGAATGATCAATTGGGAAGAGTTTGAGCACATACACGTGATCAAAAAACTCAAGCAAGTCCTTAGTTCATGGTGGAATATCGACGTCGTTTTTACTGACGAACGCGGCCACTTGAAAGGCTTTGATACAGAAAAAATGGTTTTCAATAATCCCGCCGTTGGCCAGCTTGTGAACAAAGAAGTCTCACAAGTGAATTTAGCTGAAATGGTTGTCAAAACTATCGACGATCTAAGGTCGTCACAGAATAGATACACTTTGAAAAAGTGGGACCTGGGTGGTTTTGACGTCGGTATCTTTCCAATTATGATTGAAAATGATTTTGTTGGAACCGTGGTTGCTTTAGGATTTTTTAAAGACGATACCGCCCAACAGCGCTTTCAAGAAATTCGCGAGCGCATGGTCGCCATGGGTTGCAGCTTAGACAACGTTGAAAAGTGTATGACAAAGATGAAGTATCTTGATGATCAAGACCGACATCATTTCACCGAGCTTTGTGAACTTGTCGCTGGCGAGATCGTCACTTTACACCTGGAAATTACATCTCGTGAAAATCGTATTCAAGAGCTTAATAAAGAGCTCGGAAATCGGTTTAAATATGACAACATGATCGGCAAATCAAAGCCCATGCAGCAACTTTATGGGCTTTTGGACAAGATCAAAACAGCTGATACAACAGTTCTTATTCAGGGCGAAAATGGAACCGGTAAAGAATTGATCGCAAGATCAATCCATTACAATTCCAATCGCAAAGAGCGTCCTTTCGTGATTCAGAACTGTTCTGCCTTTAATGATAACTTATTAGAGTCAGAGTTGTTCGGTCACATGAAGGGTTCTTTTACAGGTGCTGTAAAAGATAAAAAAGGTCTTTTTGAAATGGCTGATAAGGGAACTTTTTTCTTGGATGAAATTGGTGATACCTCGCCAACCATGCAGGTTAAACTTCTGCGTGTCCTTCAAGAAGGAACTTTTATGCCCGTTGGTTCGACAGAGATGAGAAAAGTCGATGTCCGAATAATCGCGGCGACAAATAGAAATTTAAAAGAAATGGTTGAACAAGGCACATTCCGGGAAGATTTATACTATCGCCTGAATGTGATCAATATCCGAGTTCCCCCGATGCGTGAACGAAAAGAAGATATCCCCTATTTAGTGGATTATTTCTTGGGTAAAACGCACGAACAAAATCCAACGATCGTTAAAAAGGTTTTAACGAAACGGGCCCTAGAAAAGCTGTATGACTATGCTTGGCCAGGAAACGTTCGAGAATTACAAAATGAAATTGAGCGCCTGGTTGTTCTTTCAACAGAAGATTCAAAGTTGATGGCAGAAAATCTGTCTCCTAAGATTTTAGAAGCTGGTGAGAAAAGCAAGGTCCAAGGATCCCGTCTACAAGGTAAACTGAAAGACGCTTTGGAAGAGCTTGAACGCGAGATGATCCGCGAAGGTCTTCGTCGAACTGGATGGAATAAGTCCAAATTGGCAAAGGAACTTGGCATCAGCCGTGCGGGACTTATCATGAAAGTTGAAAAATACGGTCTTGATAAACGTAAACTGGCCCGCGGGTAAGATTTACCTAGTTGATCAAATAAAGGCACCCCTCACTGATGAAGTGGGGGGTTCTTTTTTGTTGTAGACCTAGGGGCATCCTATCCACTCTGTTGACATAGAAAACTTTCACAAGCTTTTTTCAGGTGGCAAATCAATACTTTGCACATGAAATTTTTCATTCGCCAAATCAAGAAAAAAATCCTCAGCTTCAAAAAAACCCCTCGGCACAGGCTTTGTATAAGAAGCTAAGCACGGGAGAGGTTCAACATGTGGGAAAATAATCGGGGATCACAGACATCGTTTCTGAGGCTGCAGCAGTTGGTGAAAAGTCGCTATGGTAAGGGGTTTAAGCTCGTTCCGATAATGGAAGTCTCAGAGAAGCATATGACCATGGATTCCTTCGTTTCGGGCGAAGATTTGCATGTTCCTATTATCGTCAATCAAAACTACCTTGGCACGGCTGTGATTGATGAAGCCCACAGTCTTTCATTGGAAGACAAGTCATCACTAGTTGAGACCGTCAAATTAGTTTTAGAACCCAGTCTTTATGGGCGCTGGTTAAAGCGCCGCGAACAAAATCTGACTGAAGTGACACAGTTGGATTTTGTCCCCGCCGATAATTTGGTCTTATTTAACGACCTTGAAAAACGATATCTGGATGTTTCCCATCAAAGTGAAAATATCAATATTAAGCTGATTTCAAATTTAATTCATCTGCATGGAAAAAATGAGTTTTTTATCAAGCGGGTGGCCTATCAAATTCACGAAATGTCCCATCGGTGGGCTTTTCTACCTTTGAATGATTTGAATGAAGTTAAATCGATTGATGATCTGCTGAATTTAGGCGCCGTGACCTTGTTCGTTGATAATATCGAAAAGCTAGATTCAGAGAAGCAGGAACTGATTCTAAAATATCTTGAAAGCCCTCGATCTTCGGCTGAGCCTTTATTTATCACGGCCTCTCCTTTACCTTTGTCAGATCTGAAAGCCATTGAAAACTTAAGTCCAGCTCTTCTAGAAGAGATCACTTTCACCTGCTTTGAGGTCGACCGTGCGCCGCTGTCTTTTTTGGAATTAAAAGATATTTTGGAAATGATGTTTTTTGAAAATCCACGCTCTTAGTTAAGTTGATTTTTAGGCCGCCATCTGTCAGCATTTTCAGATGGTGCTTAGCGACAGCTTTCTTGAAGGATTTATTTCTAAAAATATCAAAGGGGATTTTAAAATTTTCCCTCTGGCCGGCGACGCTTCAAATCGCCGTTATTACCGCGTCGTCATGGATCAAACTTCTTGGGTGCTGATGCGCTGGGAAAAGTTTGATCCCAATAACTACCCCTTCCTGAGTGTTCTGAATCACTTTAAAAATCACGGTGTCAAAGTTCCCAATGTCATTTCCTATGATGCCGACGATGGTCTAGTCCTGCTTGAGGATTTAGGAGATCTGACTTTAGAGCGAAAATTCTGGGAAAGCCAAACTCATGAAACTTCGATTGTCTTTTATAAAATGGCCATCGATGAGCTGATTAAAATTCACTACACCGCCACAGATCATAAATCCGACTGCACGGCTTTTAAAATTAAATTCGATACAGAGAAATTTTTATGGGAAATGAACTACGGCAAAGACAATCTTTTGCTGGGCGTTTTAAATTTTAATTTATCCAGCCCCGCAGCTACAGGTTTACAAAAAATATTTACCGATATTTGTTCAAAATTAGATCAAGAGCCTAAACGGATTGCCCACCGCGATTATCACTCGCGAAATTTAATGATTAAGTTTGATGATATGCGGGTCATTGATTTTCAGGACGCTCGCCTTGGTCCCATTCAATATGACTTAGTTAGCTTATTCAAAGACTCTTACGTCGATATGAATGATTCAATGGTGCAGACTTTATTAAATTACTATCTTGATCAAGCCCGAAAATATCAAAAAAATGATTTTTCAATGGATCATTTTAATTATATTTACGAACTTCAAAGCATTCAACGATGCTTCAAGGCCTGTGGCAGCTTCGCTAGCTTTTTTCATCAACGTGGCGATAAAAGATATTTAAAATATCTGCCCCCGACGCTGAAGCGAACTTTAAAATCTTTAAATAATTTTCCAGAATACAAAGTCTTCGCGGATATGCTGATTGATTCAGGCGCCCTGGAAAAGAAATACGAATCTTTATGAATGTCATGATCCTTGCGGCTGGCCTTGGATCTCGCTTTAATCCTCAAACTTTAATAAAACCAAAACCTGCCCTGCCGTTTCTGAACGTGCCTTTGGGATTTTACTCTTTGGCTCTTTTAGAAAATACGCCCGTTGAAAAATTAGTGGTGAATACGTTTCATTTGCCGAAAGAAATTGTTCATCTTTTTCAAAATGCGATTCTTCCGACAAGGAACTTGGATTTCTCCCACGAGGTCGGAGAAATTCAAGGCAGTGGCGGAGGACTTAAGCAAGCACAACGGTTTTTTAAAGGCCATCATGATTTAATTATGATGAATGGCGATGAAGTTATTCTGCCTCATCAACCCAAGATCATGGCCAGCGCATTAGCCCAGCATAAATCTTCAAAAGCCTTAGCGACCCTTTTTGTGATGGAGCACCCCGAAGTGGGAAATAAGTTCGGCGGTATCTGGGTTGATCCGCAAGATCAAATTCAAGGCATTGGAAAAACACGTCCTGATTCTGCCGTGAAGGGCTATCATTTTATCGGAGTCTTTATATTTTCGTCGCGAATATTTGATTACTTAACACGCGGCCCTTCCCATATTTTCACAGATGTTTTACTGCCCGCAATAAAGCTGGGTGAAAAAGTCGATATTTTTAAAGCTCAAGTCACCTGGTTTGAAACTGGAAATTTAGCAGATTACTTAACTGCAACCGCCGAGGGTTTGGAAATTTTAAAATCAGATCGTCCCGAAAGTGGTTTTTTGAAAAGAGTTATTTCAAAGCATAGCCCACAGTCAAAGCTTCTTGGAAATGCATTTTCCGCAAGTCCATTGCCAAAATCTTTTCTTTGTCAGGGCTTTTCTGTCATCGCAAACAATGTTGTCGTTCAAGACAACATCGTTTTAAAAAACTGTGTTGTTGATTCCAACATGACTCTTGAAAAAAATTTCAGCGCCGAAAATAAATTACTTTTGAACGGCTGCTGGTGACGAACTTATAAATGAATCCTGATGGTCTTTCAGTTGGTATCTTTTGGTCATCATACTAAAAATACTATCGTTTGAAACGCCAATGGGATCCCCATGATAGTCTTTTGTTAATCCCGAGGTCGCCGCTTTAGAATTGATCGAGCTTAAACTGGCTTGACCAGCACGGCCTAAGCCATTCATGCCATCGGCTCCGCCATCACCCCCGGGCGCACCTTTGCCATAAGCTCCGCCGCCTCCACCGCCACCCTCCGAGAAACCAAAGTTTGGCGTGGTCAGTTTGTATTTATCTTCGGCAGCCTTATTTAACTTTGAAAGTTCACCTGAAATCGATGCAATTTGATCTTTCGAAAGGCCTGCTGCCGCCATCCCAGTGGCCGACATCACATCCTCGGGTCCAATTTTAAATCCATGCGGACCCACCAACTTTTTTCCATCAAAAGTAATGGGAATTTTTTTACTGGCAAAATCCTTGGCTAAAATACTAGCTGCTTTATTAAAGCCAGAAATATCCGTGCCCAAGCCACGCACGTTGTCTGTGTTTCCACTATCAGCGCCAATCCTGTTACCCAAGGCATCCGTTGCAGCCATAGTCATTCCTGCCTGACCCGCCGTCTTGCCATGCGATCCGGCTTGCATTCCAGCTAGAATCCCCATCGCAACCATTGTTATTCCAACGGGACACTGACTTGTACATTCATCTCCGCAACAAGCCGAAATCAACGCCTGTCCGCCGCTATTCAGGCCCGAGCTAATCATTTGGGCTTGCTTTTGGCCCGCCTCGTTTTGCTTTTTAACCTGTGTCGCAGAACCATAAATAGAATCCTGTTTTGGTTGAACGTTGGCACCGATCGCCGTTTGCTGCGAAAGTGAAGCCTGAATAGCGCCTCCTGCCATGGAAGAATTTGAAAAAAGAAAAATCAGCAAAAATATCTTCATCGGATCCACCTATCGGCCTAATAAATTTGTTTTTTCTTGAGTGTAGCGATCTTTGACTTTTTCCCAGTTCGACTTTCCACCCTGGGAAGAAACCTGATTTCGTAAAGAAGCAATCTCACGCTCAGCAGAAATTTTCTGAGCCAAGGCCGGATTGTAGGCGGCTGTCTTTTGACCGCCTCCACCGCGACTGCCGAAAGCGCCGCCACCGCCACCGCCTTCACCACCATAAATTCCAGTGTTCATTTTTGTGATTGTGTCCGCCGCGCCACGCCCATCATTGCTGCCACCATTTCCACCACCAAGGGCCGCACTGCCGCCCCCACCACCGATAGGAGGTGCCGCACCCTTAGCCCCTTCGCCGCCAGTTTTTAAGTCTGAAAGACCCGAATTAGATCCTAAGCCTGCACCGCCACCTGGAATAATTCCAGTCGCCGGTTGCCCACCACCCGTTTGCGCGAAGCCACCACTGCCATCACTTGAAAGATTCGTAGCCAATTCACAACCCGGCGAACGGGGATTTGCCTTACAAATACACTGCGGAGAATCTTTGGTCGTAGCTACCGTGCAAGGGTCAACAGCAACTGCAGCGGCGGCTTGACTTCCGCTCGTGGCTTTTTCGCAGGCATTCGCTTGTCTTCCCTGCTTAATTGCAGAAAGAATTCCCAATCCAGCAGCCGCTAAATTAGCTGCGTATCCCGTGCATTCTAGTTTTTTTCCAGCCATTGAAACTTTAGTCTGAGGCTCCAATTCTTGATCTGCTAGCTGTTCTAAATTTGACTGCTTAGATGCAAGGGCCGTCTCGCATCCAACTTTATCTGGATCAGGCACGATCGGCTGTTTCAAAATCTTTTTTGCCGTCTGCAAGGCCTCAACAGCCGTTCCGCAAGAATTGTCACAAAGAGCTTTTTGCGCTCCACAAGTAAGTGTAAATGCGCTCATTCCCATTTGCGCAAGCTTCATGGCCTGACCCATTTTACTACAAGATTCAACAATCGAAAGTTGGTTCATTCCAGCCAGCAGAACTTGCGCTCCGGAGACCATCTCTTGGATGTGCGGGCTGCATTTTTCTAAGCAATTTCTTCCTGCTAATTGATTCCTATCGATACAAGCTTGCCGACTGGCCGAATATTTTTTACTAGCTTCTTGAAAAGCCGAAGGGAAACTTGACGAGCATTTCTTTGCGTTTGAATTGAATTCTTCGGCCGCTTTTTGCCATTCAATGGGTAATCCCTGTCCAGCTTCAAGTTTCAAACATTTCAGACCATCAAACGCAGCTACTGCGGCATCGGCATTCACAGGGACTGCAGGGCTTGTATTACCTTCGGCGGCGGGCGTGGTGGATTCTGTTCTAGGTGTGGCTACACCCGTCATGTCTCTGGCAGCGCCCACCAAATCCTGGGCCTGAGCCCTGGCCAAGAAAAAAATTAATGGCAAAACCACTATAGTTTTTGAAACAATAGATGCGCTCATGAATTCCCCCGCTTCTATTATCCTATCGTAAAACCAGATGATTCTCTTGATAATAACTGCGGGAATCTCAAAAGGAGACACTTTTCCAGATTGCCCGCCGACCTCAGTGAAAGAAAAATGTGCTAACTAAAGACCCGATCCAACTCTTGCCATATATTTTGGAACGAAATCGTTCGGGTGTTTTTAAAATTAAGATTTTCGGCCTGGGGTGTTAGGATCCATCTTTCAACGATATTGATTTTTAATGAGTCTGCTAATTTTATTTGTTCATTGGACCAGTCTTGAGCTTTTGTTTTAATTTCTGCAGCGATAAACTTTTGATTTGGCAGCTGTATTAATAAATCAATTTCAATTTTTTCTTTAGATCGAATAAAAAATATCTCAGGCCGAAGTCCACGATTTGTAAAAAATTTGGAAACTTCACTAAAAGCCATATTTTCAATCAAATGACCAAAGCTTGGGCTTGCCATCAAGGGCAAAATTTCATTCCAACCCTGCAGTCGGCTTGCTAGAGCGACATCTTCAAAATAAATTTTTGGTGTCTTAATTAATCTTTGATTTATATTTGAAGAATAGGCTGGAACAATTCGCAACAATCCATTCTGGGCCAACAATGAAATCCAAGATTGAACTGTTGTGGTATCCACGCCGACATTTGTCGCGATATCAGAAAACCCAACAAGTTGACCCACTCGCCCAGCAATCAAGCCTAGTGAGCGGCCAAAGGCTTCGCGTTTTTCAATGCCTGCGGCCGCGACAATATCTTTTTCTATAAAAGTTGATACCAGATCGTTCAAATATCGAACGTGATTTAGATTAGAATCAATTTGCAGTTCTGGCCATCCTCCGCGGAGCAAGCCATTCTGCAACGACCAATTCTTTATTTCATGAATAGCTAATGTATTTAAATCAAAATAGCTGGCTCGCCCAGCAAGGGACTCTTGCACATTTCTTTGTAACAATGTTTGATTTGACCCTGTAATCCAAATATCTATTTTTTCAATTTGATCAGGGGATCTCCGTTGTGCATCAACCCGTCTTTTTAGCTCTGAAAAAATATTTGGAGCAAGGCTTGCTTCGTCTAAAATCAAAGGACCGCGAAGCTGATCAAAAAAAGTTTTTGGATCATCTTGCGCCAATTGACGAAGACTTAAATCATCAAAAAAGATTGTCGTATAACCTGGTAATTGAGCGAGTAAAGAGGTCTTCCCAACTTGACGGGGGCCCTTTAAAATTTTTAGGGGTAAGGCTGAAATTGAGCTGAAATATCTTTGAAAATCCCTATTAATCCACATATTTGACTAATATAGGATCAAAACCTATATTAGTCAAGATCGGCCTTTATTTGCCTTTAAGGATTTTATCGAACAAATCCAGATCTGGTGGGTTTTTAATTCGTCCGGTTGTCCCCGGTCCGCCAATAGGTTGGGATGTGGATTTCAAATAATCTTCTGATACCAACTTCACTGAATATCCAGTTCGCCCCGGGCCCACACAGTTTCCACTGGTCGGCGAGTCCGCTGCTGGCGGCGTATCACAATGAGCAAAAACCTCTCGGCTGAGGCTATAATCAGAAATTGATTTGCCGACCCAAGATGTTAGTAACGGCGCAATTTTATTACCGCCTTGATTCGCATCTGGTGGCACGACGACATAAGTTAACTTATTACTTATTTCTAAACGGTTCGATTGCAGAGAAGCTTCCCTGACCACCGCCATTTGGTCTTTGATTGAAAATGATTCCAAACTTGAATCACCCACCCGGGAGCCTAAATCCGAGCGGGGTAGATAATCATAACCGGGCCGTTTTACAAGAAAGCCGTCACGAATTCGTTTGAAATAAAGATTAAAGAAATCCCCTTCAATCGAATAATAGGTGATATCAAAAAGATCTGGCGCAATAGCAATTGTTTCAAGCCGACGCATCGGATTTTTTCCGCGAATCTTATCGTCCCACGCCAAGATATCCCCGTGCTTTGTATCTTTAAAATCCAAGCCGACGTCATTCCAGTGAGCAAAATTGGGTGCATCCGCATTGTCAGGATTTTGATCATAACCAGCGCCAGTATTAGTATTATCAGAATAGGCTCCTACGCGAAATAACTTATCTAACCCATAGATCGCTTTTCCCCATTGACCTAAGGTCAGGCGACTTTTTAAGCCAAACTTATCCCCCGGATATTTACTGTAATTTGCAAAGCGGCGGAAGTCTGAATTCGCAGGGCCTAATGAGGCAAAATCTTCCACCCGCGGCGGCAAAAGATTATCAGCACGATGCCCCTCTGAATCAACTGACCTGGGACTTGTCACTGGCCACGAATCTCCGTACCAGGGCCCAATTTTTCCGCCAAATGGCTTTGCAAAAGCCCGCGCTTTTAAAGTAACTCCCCCCAACGGCGCAAATGGAATCTTTGGCGTCGTCTTAGCTGCGATTCCAACATAAGACATGCACCACGGATTTTTTTCATATCCTAAAGAGTAATTATAGGGGGCAGGCGGGTAGTAAGAGACGTAGGGCTTAACCAGATCGACAAATTTATCAAAGGCACCGCTTCCGTTCCCATACGAATCTGGAAAGTTATTATTTATACCGTCGTCAAACATTCGTACAACCGTTTCGATGTTCTTTTCCTTCTGGCACGAAGTATCAGTATAGGTAAAGGCTGGATAAATTTTAACTTCGCTTAAAAATTTAGGAGGAGAATAAGTGTCTGTGCCAGAGCTATTGCATTCATCACTGCCTAAAGCATTAAAAATTTCTACATCTGAATTTCGATTATATCCCTCTTTATTAGGGCCAGTCATATTTCGTTCTAATGTCTCGATCATTCCGTCTTTGCCGCTTTCGCCGTCCAGATCAAAAAAATCATGTTTACTTTCGCTTAAACCTCGGGCCAAGTGGCGCATCAATAACTTTTTTTCGGCTTGGTCTTTAGAAAAAGCCAATACAAATCTTCCAAGCAAAACATAGTTCATCGGACCAAAGATTTTACATCGGTTGTCCATAGATTTTAAAAATGCTTCAGCCATTGATTTAAGGACCTGGGAAGAACCAATAAATGGTGCGTAAACCCTGGGCGCCTGAAATAAAGGAATTTTTCTGCCATTTTCAGACTCTCTGCAGGTGTTTTCATTTTTAGGCATAGGTCGGAAAGGAACGTAAGTGATACAAAATGCGGGAGCCTCATAAAATAATTTAAACTGGGGATCGGGCGATACAGCTTCAGCGCTGCAATCTGCCGCTTTGCAAATTTCAACATTGGGTTTATTAAAAGGATGAACGCTAAAATTCCCCGCCGTGCCCAATTGCCGATACCGCCATGAAAGAAGTTTCCAACTCTGTCTAATTTGGTAATTAATATGGCCAATCGCATTTAAGCTTTCGCCCTGCTTCATCGCCCCGTAATAAGCCGCCAAATCCACCGAGTTTTGTAAATTAATTTTATGATGGATTAAAAGACCGACATTAATAATCATCGCGAAAAAAAGAAAGAGCAGTTGAAAAATCAAAGCTACAAAAATGGCGACTTGGCCTTTTTCATTTAATTTCTTTTTGCGGATCATAGTTGTTTTTCCCAGTCATAACTATACTCGACTTGAGCCTCTTTGACTTCCAATAAACTCTCACTCAGACTTTGATCAGAACATCCCTTCAGGAGACTCGACGATGGTCCGTAATTTTTGTATCGCTGCACTGATTTTTATTCAGGTCACGACGCCCCTTTTATCTTCAGCTCAGATTAAAAGCACGCCGCTAAATTCCCCACCAGCCAAAAACTCAGCAGCGACAGCGACAGCGACAAATCCAAATACTTTGTTTGAAGGCTACTCGAAAATTATTCTGAATGGCTTGCACGTTGGCTACACAGTTCTACGTTATGAATTTGATCCTAGAAAAAAACAATTCCAGGCAACCTATTTGGTTAAAACCGAAGAACAAGGTGGAAATATTCTTGAAAGCCTAAAGGCGGTGGCCGATCAAGATTTGAAACCCATTTCTTATCAATATGTTTCTTTGATCGATAAGAAACCAAAAACAATTGATGCGACATTCAATGGTCAGAAGATGACCGGCGTGATGAAGGAAGGCAAAACCAGCAAAAAATTAATTTCAGATCTGCCAAAAGGAACCGGCCTTGCGATTTTCCTTTATTATCTTATTTTAAGAAGCCCCGACGGCTTAAAAACTGAAACCAAATATAATTATAAGGCCATCGCCGAAGAAGATGCCAAGGTTTACGACGGCGTTGCCATCATTGGAAAAGAAGAAAAATTTAATGGCTTAAAAGCCTACAAAGCTTCGAATACTTTTAAAGACGTTAATTACACGTTTTACCTGACGGAAACCGGCGAAGCTTTAATGACCGATACCCCCGCAGCGAATATTAAAACAATTCTGGTGGCTAATCCCCAGGAAGCGATTGCAAAATTTAATGTCCCGACAGCGATCCTGACAAACTTATTTGGCGATATCCCCGCAGGTTCCTCTAATGCTGTGACTAAAACTTTAAACGCCGAAGTTCGCCAACACAAAGGCCCCCCGCCGACAAAAAGGGAAGGCATTCCCCCAGATCCAAAAATTATGATCAAAGGCAGTCCTGAATCCAACGTTGATAGCAAGGATTCAAAGGGTGAATAAGACAATTGGGCAGCTTCTATTTATTGGAGTTTCTGGCGAAACACTGACCGCCGATGAAAAAACTTTTATTGTAGAAAATAATATCGGCGGCATTGTTCTTTTTAGTCGCAACTTAAAAGAACCCAAACAGATTCACGCCTTATGTACAGAAATTCAGAATTTACGACATCGCATGATCGACAAAGCTCCGCTTTTTATTGGCGTTGATATGGAGGGTGGCCGAGTGATGCGTTTAAAAGCGCCCTTCACACCTTGGCCCGCTCTTAAAAAATTAGGTGATTTAGATAATTCGTCTGTCACTTATCACTTTTCTTACCGCATGGGTTTGGAATTGAAAGCTGTTGGTTTTAACTTGGATTTTGCACCTTGCGTAGATGTACTAACCAATCCAAAAAATACAGTGATTGGTGATCGGGCCCTGAGCAGTGATTTCAAAATGGTCGATAAGCATGCTTCGGCGCTAGTGCGCGGATATATCAAAGCCGGCATCATCACCTGCGCCAAACATTTTCCAGGCCACGGTAACACCATGTTAGACAGTCACCTGGCGCTGCCCATCGAAGAGACCGATCTAAAACAACTTCAAGAGCGCGAAATAATTCCTTTTAAAAAAGTCATTAAGTCCCGTGTCGACATGTTAATGATGGCGCATATTTTATTTCCTAACATTGACCCTTCAGGCCCCGTGACGTTTTCGGAAAAATTTATCAAACAAATTGTCCGCGAAGACTTAAGGTATAAAGGCATTGTTATTTCAGATGATCTGGATATGAAAGCCATGACCAATAAATGGAGCCGCGAAGAAATTCCTGTGAAGGCCCTGCAAGCCGGAATCGAAGTTTTATTGTATTGCAATGAACCCGATTCGCCAGTGATCGCCCTTGAATCTATCACAACGGCCATTGCGCAAGGTCAGCTTGATAAAAATTATTTAGAGTCCTTAAAGCAAAAAGTTTTGGCTTTAAAAAAAGAAAAATTGACCCATCCTGATCCCATCGTCTTCAGCGAATCGATCAAGGTGATTGGCCATCCTGATCACCTTAAATTAGCCGAGGCTTTACAAACTGGCCAGGTCCCCGCCGGACTTCTCCCCGAATAAGCTTTTAACAAGTCTGAAAATTTTTCTTAAAAGGGGCC
>JAYWEQ010000138.1:0-3724 GCA_043779185.1 Pseudobdellovibrionaceae bacterium | reverse complement strand
GAAGGGTTTTCGCATATCTTTATCGACAAAAAAGATCGACACAGGCGCATTTAAAGTAAAATCAGAAGGCTTCTCGCTCCAAAAGAGATCTTTTTCCAGTGGTGTCTCGAGATGGAAATGAAGCTGGTGTATGCTCACCAAGGGTCCTGGAATTCCGGTGACTTCGGCTTTCAAATTCGTGATGGCTTTTAAGCTATTGATGACAAGAGATGCCTGCGGCTTCACCCTTAAATGAAGGTCACCCTTATCAAAGCTGACGGGTCCCCCGGTATTGAGTGTTGTTGTGTGATCTTTATTTTGCAGGGATAAATCTTGTGTCGCTTTAACAGCAAAGCCTTCAAAATAAGATTGGCTTGTAAAAAAAGGTCTTTCAGATTCTAAATTTTGTAAGGATAAAGTTCCCGACGTTTGGAGCGTCATCGGAGCCGGTCTTGATGAGCTCAAGCGACCACTATAAATAAAGCTTTCGGGCATAGATTTTACAGATTGCGGCTGCAGTTGAAATGAAATAATAAAAGGCATTTCGCCTTCGGAGTTAAGTTGAAATTCTTTCACCTCTAACTGGATATTTTCAAAAACAAGGTAGCGATGAACAAGTTCAATTTTTTCTATGATGTTTTGGAAAGACTGGTAAATATTTTTTGGTGCGGACGCGGAAGAATGAGGGTCTGACGACATGGTGATGGGTGATGTCGATAAAATCTTAAAATCATGAAAGATCAATTTTTTTTCAGACTTAGATATTATTGTCGAAGCCTTGACGTGCAGTTCTTCGATAGGAATTCGCCAGGCCGGATCTTGCTTGGTAATAAGAAGTCCCCGAACGTCCCAATCAACGAAAAAATTTAAACCTGATTCTTTAGCTCCAGTAAAATCCATTTTTTGCCAAGTGACTTTAACGTCAGGCGGGAGGACACGATTCTCAATAAAATGCCAGGTTTCCCGTGGATGTTTAAAGCTCCAGATAAAAACTCCGCCAATCACCAAAATTAAAATAAAATCAATCAGCAGAAATGTTAGAAAAATTCTTTTTAATATTTTGAACATTAAAACTCCTGGCCAAAACTTAAAAAGTAAACCCATTGTGCGGGGTAGTTGATCGAAGTGGTATTCACCTTATCAACTTGCCCGCGGGCGGCTGAAAAACGAAGGGTTCCAAACGGCGAGGCCCAACGTAAGCCTGCACCATAGGAGCTAAAGTTGGGAGAATCCAAGGTGTAACGTCGACCGCCTGTACGGGCAAGGTCTAAAAGTAGGAAGGGTTGTAAATGATACGGAAGTTCTTCGATCAGACGCAGTTCAAAGCCTAAATAAAGCGCTGATAAAAAACCAAGTCCTTCGTTATTGATACTAAGCCTGGGAAAACCACGTAAGTTCTGATCACCGCCCAAATAAATTCTTTCTTCGACGGGCAGCAAATCTTGTGATTGACCCGCTTCAAGCTCATCGGCATCCACCGTCGTTCCTTCGATTCGCGTTCCCAAAACAAAAAGCGGCGGTGCAAACCCACCTAAATTCCATAGCTGCTTAAAATTAACTTCGTAACGATTAGCATCGATATTTGATCCGATGCCTTTTTTCTGTCCGCGATAAAATATACTGGCCGTCCAGCCTTCATATTGGTCGCGCAGCGAAGACTCATAAAGGTGTTCCATCACAACCATCGAACCTTCGATGGTTGTGTAAGTCGCATTCTCGGGACCTACGCCACGCACGGTTTTAACGTAATTTAATGTTGGGCCCCACCTGGCAGAAAATCGAGTGTTCCATTCATCCCAATAGCGTCCTAGATCGGTTCCGACTTTGGCTGTCTTGGTCTCGAAAGAATTTTCACTTTGCCGCGCCAATCGAAACCTTGGTCCTAAAAAACTTCGTTGCCAGCCGGGAAACCAATAAAGTTCAGACCCCAATGTTAAGCTTTGTAACCTTGGCGAAGCATGCAGAGCCGCTGTGAAAGACGACGCTTTATTATCAAGCCTAGCATTTTTAAAAGTGATATCCATAAAAGGCAGTTCTTCTGTCGAGGCGCCGATTCCAAACCGAATAATTTTAGCTTTGCCGACGGCCGCTTTTAATTGCAAATCTGCAAAATTACCTTGGCAATCGGTGACAAAGAAAACGCTTTGAAAAAGACCATCGGCCATCATTCGGGACGCCATTAACTGAGGCTTTCGAATATCGTAGTTGTCATTCTTTGCAAAAGGTTGATAGCGGTCCATAATATCGCTACTGAGCCCATCCAAATCACCGTAATCGACGTCGTTAAAATTTTTCTTACCCTGAAGTTCGACCACTTCTAAAATAGTTCCGTCCCAAGCATGCGCTTCAACCCGGAGAGTGGGGCAAGCATAGCCAAGACTTCGAACCCCGAAGTTGGCCCAAGCGTCGACCTCATTTAACTTTTCTGGGGTTAAGGGAAATCCAACAATTTTTCTTTTCTTTTCGGGTCGTAAAACCCCATCGGCACCGTTAACAACCAGTGATTTAATTTTGTCTTGCGGGCCGGACCAGACGTTTAAAGTTAAACCATCCCGTTCAAAGCGCGGATTTTGGTATCCCAAATTTTGAAGAATCGATTTCAAATGAAATTCAGATTGCGGAAGCGGAATGTTTTTCCAGGATTCGTTGTCCTTATCGCTTCCGCAGATCAGGACCTTTTCGTTGGAGTTAAGCTGAACTTTTCCTTCTTTAAGCACAATATTTGGGCAAATCTTTTTATCCCAAGCACGAGCCTGAAAATAGAAAAATAGAGGGATTAAAACGACAATAAAAAAACGCATCCCTTACTTGTACGCGACGAAAAAGAAGGGTTCAAGATAGAGTTTATGTGATTTCGATAATAAGAAATATTACGAAAATAGCAAAATTTTTTACTGGCGCATATTCGTGAACTGTAATGGAACGCCAATGTCAGCTTTGCGAACCACCGCCATACATTCTTGCAAGGAATCAAGACTTTTAGAGCTGACGCGCACAAGATCATCATTGATCGCGGCTTGAACTTTTAGTTGCGAATCTTTGATAATTTTAACTAACTTTTTCGCAGCCTCTTTTTCAATCCCTTGAATCAACGAAACCGCTTGCTTCCAAAGCATTCCACCCATGGGTTCCGATTTTTCAAACTTCATGGCTTGAATATCAACGCCGCGATGGTGAAGCTTTTTAAGCAGAATATCTTTGATCGCGCCCATTTTGTAATCATCTTCTGCGATCACCGTGATGGTTTTTTTATCCCATTGAATTTCAGCTTTACTGCCGCGAAAATCAAAACGCCCGACCAGTTCTTTACGAGCCTGGTTCACAGCATTGTCGACTTCTTGCATATTTAATTCTGAAACGATATCAAAAGATGGCATTTCATAAGACTATCAAATCAAGGAAGCTCTGGCAAAGGTTCTTCGGGTTCTTCTTTAAAAAGCTCTTTGACTTCAGCGGCTAAAAACAGTGGGCGGTGAAGAGCGTAATAGATGAGCCCACAAAATAGACCACTGGAAAAACCGATGGAATGACTGAGATAACTGATACTGGGATCAAAAGCTTCAGCGGGTACAAATAGCAGAAGGCCCACGCCAATAGCCCTGATCCCGCGCTGAAAAACAGTTCGCTTGCGATCCAGCAAGAAATATAAAATCAACCAAGTTCCGCCCATCCAATAGACAACCCCAGAAGCGCCCAATAATTGCACGTCGGGCGGCATTTTTGCCAGGACAATAAGGTTGATCAG
>JAYWEQ010000137.1:0-13103 GCA_043779185.1 Pseudobdellovibrionaceae bacterium | reverse complement strand
CCCTCTGCAAAATGAAAAAACAGGCTTGTTCCTGCTCTCAAAATTGAACAGTTACAACAAAGATTTAAGTGCCGAATTAAAGGCCCTGTGCGAGCCTTTAATAAATAATTTTGATAAATATCTAATTTTTAGTGTGGACTCAAACGAAATGGAAGCCCGTCCTTTAATATGGAGCAAAGGTTTTAATCCTGGCGTTGCCAACTACAGTATCTCGTTAAAAGTGCCCAGTATATTTTATATTGTGGCTGCAACCTACAAACCATTTCATGGACCCGTCAGTGCTAACGATGTGAATGAAAAGTTTATTGATGATTGGAATATGTCTCAGACTCCAGGGCATGCTACTTTAGTTCCGCTGTTACAGAAAGATCGGCTGATCGGAATTCTGCTCGCACTGGGTGAAAGCAATGCCTACAATAATCATGTCTTAAGATTAGTCGTAAAATCAGCTGCTGAAATCAGCCAAAGAATTGCTGCTCAGGAACAAAAATCTGCAGCCTAATCTTCAGACAATGCAGAACTTTTAAAAGCTGATATTCGGATTCTTCTTCTTTCGCCATCTAACTTATCAAACTCGACTTTAAAGGTCGACCAATTCAAAGGCCATGCATGCTCGGCCACTCGATCAGCCCATTCGACCATCACGCAAGCTTCTTGTTGCTGAAATAAGTCCCAAAAACCAGTGCTTTCAAGATCAGCCTCATCCGTCACGCGATATAAATCAACATGGTCCAGTGATTGGCCCTGCTGGTTTTCATATCGGTGATGGATTGCAAAAGACGGAGAGGCGACTTCGTGAAACCCAAGCATTTGACAAATTTCTGAAATCAAAGTGGTCTTGCCAGAACCTACTTCGCCAACAAACAAAAATAATGTGCGGACACCAAGTAGTTTTACAATCCATTCTGCCGCTTTAAAAAGATCGCTACGCTGGGAGAGTAGTATTGTTTTTGTTTTTGCTGTCATACCGCTCAACGCCCTTTCCACTTTAGTTCTAAGCCTTATCAAAATAAATTGACCACGCATTGTTTGTCATTCGCATCTATCAATTTTAATCTTAGTTCCGGAGGCTCCATGACCGTAAAAGATTTAAAAATGATTCTGCAATTTTACCCCGAGAACGCCGAAATTTATATCCAATCGAATTCAGGAACTTTAAGTATTCCTGAAAATTTCAACGAAGGCATGATCGAACACAATCCCACAGCCATCGTCCTAAGCTTGAAGGAATCGGCCAGTAAGCTTCAGGCTGTCTAAACAATAGCCTGTTTCATTCTAATAACGGCCGCTCTGAACCCATCCTGAAGAGCATAGCACACCAAGGAATGGCCAATGTTAACCTCTTCAATAAAAGGAAGTTTTCGGATCAGGCGGCTGTGGGCGTAATCAAGCCCGTGACCTGCATGAACCTTCAGCCCTAGACCATGAGCAAACCTTGCGGCCTTCACAAGTCGTGTCCACTCTTTACTTTTCTTGGCTCCCGTCAGAAGCACCCAATGCCCTGTGTGGAATTCAACGGCATTCGCCCCACATTCAGAGCTTGCAAAAACCTGGCGTAAATCGGGCTCGATAAAATGGGACACTAAAATCTTTTTTTGAGTGAGTGTTTTTGTGATTTTTTGAATGCGCTCAAAATATTTTACAATATTTAATCCACCTTCTGTGGTCAGTTCTTCCCTCTTCTCGGGAACTAAACAACACCAGTCAGGTCGATATTTCAGAGCTAACTTTTGCATACTTTCTGTGGCGGCCATTTCAAGATTCAGAAGCAAAGGACATTTCTTTGAAAGCAAAATCAGGTCAGACAATTGAATATGCCGAGCATCTTCCCGTAAATGAATGGTGATCTGCTGGGCTCCGCCAGCCTTGGCTTCTTTCACATAGTGCAGTAAATTGGGGTATGAGGTCGTACCACCACGAACTTGTCGAAGGGTGGCAATATGATCGACATTCACCCCTAAACGAATCTTATTTTTCATTCGGCCAAGTCCTTTAATTTAATTCTTTTTCAATAAATTTGGCGATCTCTTCAGCAAATTCAGTGATTTTAATTTTATCGGGTCCTTCGACAAGAATTCTTAAAACCGGCTCGGTGCCAGAGAACCTGACAAACACACGGCCTTCGCCGTTCAATCGTTTTTCAATGGAAGCCAGTAACTCTTTGTAGCCCGTAATTTGATCTAATTCTTTTCGAACTTTTAATCGACAGTTGATCAAGACCTGAGGAACATCATCAATAA
This sequence comes from Pseudobdellovibrionaceae bacterium, assembly GCA_043779185.1. Lineage (GTDB taxonomy): Bacteria > Bdellovibrionota > Bdellovibrionia > Bdellovibrionales > Bdellovibrionaceae > JAYWDA01. Next base: position 10,863 of record JAYWEQ010000137.1, on the reverse strand, counting down.
GGGCATTCAGTTCACTCATTTTTTTGCCGGTCTCTTTCATGACAGCAAGAACACTTAAGGCTGCCACACAGCCATCGCCGGTGGTCGCATGGTCTAAGAAAATCACGTGGCCAGATTGTTCGCCCCCAACATTATACCCATGCTTTCGCATTTCTTCCACGACGTGCTTATCGCCAACACCCACTTTGACGACTTTAATTTTATTTTCATTCATCTTTTTTTCTAATCCAAAATTACTCATTTGGGTGACAACCAAAGTGTCTTTTTTTAATAATCCTTTTTCTTTCATAAAAAGGGCGCAGATTCCCAAGATATGATCGCCGTTCACGATCTCACCGGTCTCGTCCACCATAATGACTCGGTCCGCATCACCATCAAGGCTGATTCCAACATCGGCCCGATATTCCACCACTGCTTCGGCTAACTTGGCTGGATACAAAGCCCCAACCTTGTCGTTGATGTTGATGCCATTCGGGTTGTCGCCAAGCTGAATCACTTCGGCACCCAGTTCTTCAAAAATGGCAGGCGCCACTTTGTAAGCGGCTCCATTGGCTGTATCTAAAACAATTCGCAACCCATCCAAGGTGTATTCCAAAGGAAAGGTGTTTTTTACGAAAACAATATAACGGCCTTGGGCATCTTCAATGCGCTTCGTGCGTCCAACGTCCTTAGATTCGGGCAAATATTTTGTCAGATCTTCTTGAAAGACAAGGCGCTCAATCTCTTTTTCAATCTCATCGGCGATCTTAAATCCATCCGAACCAAAAATTTTAATGCCGTTATCTTGAAAGGCATTATGAGACGCAGAAATTACAACGCCTGCCGAAGCCCGCATGGTTCGAGTCAAATAACCAATGCCAGGTGTCGGCAGCGGTCCCACCAATTGAACATAAATTCCCATGGAGTTAAGTCCACTGGCCAAAGCTTGCTCGATCATATAGCCGGAAAGTCTTGTGTCTTTTCCAATCACGACTTTTTTAATTTGCGAGGAGGTTTTGCTGTTCTGCTGTTGCAACAAATACCCTAAGGCTTGTCCAATTTTAATCACGGTCTCGGGAAGCATGGGAAAAACGTTCGCCGTCCCACGAATTCCATCAGTGCCGAATAATTTAGGATGCTTTTTTTCTATCATGGCTCTTTAACGACCTCAACTCGTACTAAATTCGGTCGGATATTTAAAATCCGCACACCCGTTGGAATTTCAATTCGATTCACCGGCACATCAATATCAAAAATACCGGGGCCTCGATCTGAAATATCCACTTCCAAGCTTTTACCTTTAACCTCTCCCATCAGTTCTTTCAATGAGGATCTGGGCCCCGAAAGTCTAAGGCGAATTTGATCGGCAGTTTGCCCAACAATTCGGTAATGAGCGGCTGTTTTAAATTCGATATCAATACTGCGAGTTAAAATTAAATCCCGGCGGCCCATGATGGTCAGCCACAGGATGATGGCAATAAACAATGAAACAATTTTATAGCTTAAATTTTCAGTTAAAATATCGCTGAACTTTGGCGTCGAGTTGATCACGTTGCAGACTCCCCAGCCACACTGCCTTTGTATTTTAGATTATACACTTCATACAGGGCCTGGCGAATGTCGCCTAGATCAGCGTTTGTGCGCAACTGCCCGGCCTGAACAATCCCGACCGACTTGTTTTCTTCACTGATCACAAAAACTAAAGCGTCGGACTCTTCCGTCAGGCCAATCGCCGAGCGGTGCCTTGTTCCTAAATTTTTATCTAAAGCAGGGTTCTTACTTAAAGGCAGAAAACAACCGGCGGCAAAAAGCTTCCCATTTCTAATCAAAATAGCACCATCATGCATCGGGCTTGCCGGATGAAAAATCGAGACCAGCAGCTCGGCCGACACGCGAGCATCCATTTCAGTTCCCATCTCAAGATGGTAATCAACGATGATCTCGCGCTCAATGACGACAAGACCTCCGTAACCACGTTGAGCCGTCGAAATAATGCCTTTGGCGATCTCTTCGATAATATGGGTTTCTTGCACGCCACTGACATCACTAAAAAATGGATTGCTTCCAATATGAGCCAGGGCCCTACGAATTTCTGCCTGGAACAAGATCACAACGATCACAAATAAATTTGAAAAGAATTTTTCAAGAAGCCAGTTAAAGGTAAAAAGCTCAAGCCAAATACTTAAAATATAACCGATGGCTAAAACACCTAATCCTGACAGCATTTGAATGGTGCCCGTGCGCTTAATCAGAACCAAAATGCGGTAAACCACCAGCCAAACAAGGGCCACATCAACGGAGTCTTGAAGACGCAACTGCGAAAAAATAAAACTTAAATTTTCAAGAATATGCTGAGGGTTCAAGTCAATGGCTCCACCCTCTTAGAATAGCGCAGCCTCTGCAATGAGGCTACGGCTTTTTTTAAAACAAGTAAGGCTGACTAAAACTAGGCTGTAACGGGGCCGGAGTTTCCTACAGGATCAGAACCACCGCTTGGAATCTTTTTAGTCGCTCCCGAAGATTCAACCTCTTGGCTAAGCCCACCGTCTTTTTTATTATTACGAATTTTTTCGATCTCTTGCATGGCGGCCCCGTTCACCAGCATATCCACTTCATGACTATCGATCGTTTCAAATTCCAGCAAAGCGGCGGCCAGGCGATCCAAAGCATCACGGTTGTCTGTCAGAATTTTCATAGCCAGCGCGTAGCCCGTGTTGATAATACTTGAAACCTCTCGGTCGATCTCTTCGGCTTTGGCCTCTGAATAACTGTTGGCGGTTTCACTATGCCCCATCCCCATAAAGACAGGACCGCCGCGTTTTTCATAGGCCAAGGGGCCTAATTTTTCGCTCATACCCCATTCGCAAACCATGCGACGGGCGACATCTGTGGCACGCTCGATGTCGTTCCCAGCACCCGTTGTAAAATCATCGAAAACCAATTTTTCGGCGGCACGCCCCCCGAACATAAAGGCAATCATATTTTCAGCCTTACTTTTTGAAAGATTTAAAGCCTCTTTTTCAGGCAACGTCTGAGTCACGCCTAACGCCATTCCACGGGGAATGATCGTCACTTTATGAATTGGATCCAAACCGTGAAGCTTCTTACCCACCAAAGTATGCCCTGCTTCATGGTAAGCTGTGGTTCGCTTGTCTTCATCGCTGATCACCATGGATTTTCGCTCAGCGCCCATCAAAACTTTATCTTTAGCGCGTTCAAAATCTTCCATTTCCAAATATTTTTTATCATTTCGGGCTGCCACTAACGCCGCTTCATTGACTAAGTTTTCTAAATCAGCCCCCGAAAATCCTGGCGTCCCACGCGCAATTTTTGTGGCATCCACATCGGGACCCAAGGGCGTCTTACGGGTATGAACACTTAAGATATGTTCGCGACCCTTCAGATCTGGCTTATTCACGACCACGCGGCGATCAAAACGGCCCGGACGAAGAAGGGCTGGATCTAAAACATCAGGACGATTGGTCGCTGCAATTAAAATCACGCCTTCACTGGATTCAAAACCATCCATTTCAACCAATAATTGATTCAGCGTCTGCTCCCGCTCATCGTGACCGCCACCCATGCCGGCGCCGCGATGACGTCCTACTGCATCTATTTCATCGATAAAGATCAAACAAGGCGCATGCTTTTTACCTTGCTCAAAAAGATCTCGAACACGGCTGGCCCCAACCCCGACAAACATTTCTACGAAATCAGAACCCGAAATTGTGAAGAAGGGAACGCCGGCCTCACCAGCCACGGCTCGGGCTAGCAAAGTCTTTCCAGTTCCTGGAGCACCGACGAGCAAAACACCTTTAGGAATTCGACCACCTAATTTTGTGTACTTCCGCGGGTCTTTTAAAAAATTAACGATTTCCTGCAAGTCGTCTTTGGCTTCATCAACGCCAGCCACTTCTTTAAAGGTCACTCGATTTTTATTTTCTGTTAATAGCTTTGCTCGTGACTTTCCAAAGGACATCGCCTTTCCGCCACCACTTTGAATTTGTTTTAAGAAAAACAAAAAGAATCCCAAAAGCAAAAGCATCGGCAGCCAGTTAACGATAAAGCCTTGCAGAAAATTATTGTTGTCGCCGCGTTCGTACTTAGGAACAATCCCGTACTTGTTGACGATGTCAAAACCACGATCCGTCGTCATTCCCTTAATATTAAACTTAGTGCCGCCGTATTTTTTTTCAAACTCGGGCTTCACGTCACCAGCGATCTCACCGGTGTCTTCGTGAAAAGTGATCTCTCGAATTTCACCGGCTTCAAGAGCCTTTACAAATTGAGGATAATCAAACTTACTCATCTGTTGGCTTTGACGACCATTGTATTGTTGAACGATAAAAATAAGAAAGATGGCGAAGGCAAAAATCAGTGCCAGGTGCTTTTTATCTGAACGCATTGCGATTCCTTTCGGCGGCATCCAACTTGGAGCCTCAATGAATAAATACTACCACGTCCCCGGGGGCACTCACAACTTTTTGAGCACGAGCTTCTTAAGCTGGACTTGAATTTGCTGTGCGTTAACTTGCCAGTCGCATCCTGCCACCTGAAAGCTGTTGTTTTTAGGAGACTGAAGAAGCCTTCGACGGATCTCTTGCAAGTGAAATTGCGTAAAATTCTTCTGTCCAGTTTCCAATAAAGCCCTGGCGAGCCACCTTGCCTGCTCAGAGTCGGTTTGTGCTAAAAACTTGGACCTTGAAATTGAATCATAAGACCCAGCCCCATTTTCATTCGGCAAAGATTGAACAAGAGCTTCTAAAGAGCGCCCAAGACTTTCATAAGAGCCCGGCCTTTTTTTTTCTAGCTGGGGCAACCATTCCGTGCGCAGCCAATTCCTTAAGTAGCGATGATCCAGATTTGACGGATCTGTCATAGGAATCAAATTTTGTTTGTTAAGATACACCAAGATTTCTGAGCGAGTCACAGCCAACAACGGCCGGAAAAAAGGCGGCCTAAAAACCTTGATGCCAGTAATGCCCTGCGGCCCTGTGCCACGAATCAGCCGGATCAGCCTGGTTTCAATCACATCATTTTTTTGATGTCCTGTGGCAACAATGGAGTCTTTATTTTTATTTTGCAGTTCCATTAAAAACTGATACCGCTTTTCACGCATGTCAGCCTCAGATCGAAGCTCTGGTCCAGACCATTTTTCAGTTAATAAAGGGACCTTTTTACTGTCTGCAAAGTTTTGACAAAAAACTAAAGCGCGATCTCTGTCCTCGGATTTTCCGCCGTGGTGAAAATAAGCTAATTTTATTTTTTCAGGTCCTAAAACTTTGATGAAGCTTTCAGACAAGGCTAACGAATCAGAACCCCCAGAAAATGCAACCATCACTGATTTTTTTTCTAAGGAGTATTTTTTTAATTGATGCCAAACATGATGATCCAACTTCCACCAAGTTTTTTTAATCACGACTGGCTTCCCACTAATTTCACATTGCAAAACTCTTGCAGGCCGTAAATCGAAAGTTCACGACCGTAACCCGAGTCTTTCACTCCTCCAAAGGGAATTCGAGGGTCTGATTTCACCTGTTGGTTGATGATGACAATCCCACTTTCAATTTGCAAAGCCAGGCTTTGGGCACGTGCCAGATCCTTTGAAAAAATCGCACCACCAAGGCCGTAAACGGACGAGTTTGCAATTTTAATCGCGTCCTCCGCATTCTTAGCTTTAATCACTAGCGCCACTGGGCCAAAAATTTCTTCGGATCCTAATTCGGGAAAATTTTCATCAAACAACAATATTGTGGCCGGATAAAAAGCTCCGTCCCCAGTTGGGCATTGACCACCTAAAATAACTTTCCCGCCATCGCCTTTAAAACTTTCAACTTGATCTGAAACAATTTTTTGAAATTTTTTAGCGGCTAAGGGGCCAAACTGGATATCCACTTGCAAGGGATTTCCGAACTTAGTTTTTTCCATTTCTTTTTTAAAAAGCTCAATAAAATTATCAAAAATCGATTCTTCCACAATAAATCTTTTCGCGGCCACACAGCTTTGTCCTGAATTGATCATTCGGGCTTTCGTACAAATTTCTGCAGCCAACGGCAGATCAGCGTCTTTTAAAACCAAATAAGCGTCGGAGCCACCCAGTTCAAGAACAATTTTTTTTAAGTTTTTACCAGCTACTTCCGCGACTTTTCGACCCCCGGCCGCACTGCCAGTAAAGGTCACGCCACGGATCCGAGGGTGAGCGATCATTTCAGCACAGACCTCGTGGGTCATCGGCGCATCAAAAATAAGCTCGGAAGTAAAAAGCCCTTTTAGAATGGCGATCATCGCTTTTGAGCTGCCCGCCGTGATATCAGCTGGCTTAAGGACAATCGTATTTCCAACCATCAAAGCCGGAGCCGCAAAACGAATGGCCTGCCACATGGGAAAGTTCCAAGGCATGATGGCTAAGATCACACCTTGGGGTTGCAGATGGATTTGATTTTTTTCATAGGGCCCCTCGACGTCTTGAGGCTTTAAAAACTTTGGACCCTGGTCTGCAAAATAATCAAGAGCCACCGCACACTTTTCAACTTCGTCTCGACCTTGTTGCAAAGGCTTTCCCATTTCTCGGGACATGATTTGCGAAAGGGGTCGATTGTTTTTTCGAAAGGTGGCGGCCATTTTTTTTAAAACAGCCGCACGCTGAACGACGGTTTGGTTTTTCCAATTTAAGAAACTGACATGGGCTTGCTCGACGATCAGAGCGGCCTCATGGGTCAACAAATGGTGGTGCGTTTCTAAGATTTCGCCAGAATAAGGATTCACTGTCTGAAAATTTTGCATCTGTAAATTATAGGCTGTCTTTTTTAGAGCCGCCAAGCCGCACTGTGAAAATTAATTGCGACAATTAACGGTGAAAATTAAAGTTCAACGAAAACTTGGCTAAAAGACATCACTAAAGAAACCAAAAAGAAAATCGTCAAAGCCGTCAGGGCGACCGTTTTATAATTGCGACCTACACGTTGCGCCGATTTCGAGTATCGGCCTTTTGTAAAGATGGGAATTGGCGTGGTCGCTGATCTAATTAACAAAAAGCAACAACCGCAAAACAATAAGACTGACATCAAAGATAAAATGTAATTAACCACCATGACCTCTTGTCGGCTGATAAAGCCCGTTTCTAAAGACCGACCATAGGCCAGACGCTGTTTAACTTTTAGATTCGCTATTATTCTTCTTAACGATATCTATTTCAGCAGAAATCTTAAACTTGTGTGTCTCGGCAAAACGAGCCACCTCTTTCACCCAATCAATTTTTGACACAATCCCAATCAGCTCTTTAGAAACTCGCTGAGTGATCTCATCTTTACCCTTATTTGCCGACTGCAACAAGACACCCAGAATCTCTTTAGGGACTTTCAGGTCGCCCAAGTAGCTCCTGATGCTTTCTTCCGTCATAAAAGCGGCCCCAACACCCACGGATAAAACTTTTTTTAAAGTTTCACCCATCAAATTTTTTGTTTCTGATTCTGATTTTTTATCTTTGTCGTCAGACGCCATAAAGTTTCTTAATCCTTTTGTGGTAACTGCTGATCATGTTGGGCAAATTAACACTGACAAGAGCGTTCGCCAGCAGACTGGGGACAAACACCCCAAAGGTGGCCTCGACACTGTAGGTGGCGCGACATTGGCCTTTTTCATCTTCTAATTTCCAAAAGCCTTTCGTAGACTTAAAGATATCACCTGAAGCAAATTCCCAGGTTATTGATTGATCTGAAGTCTCTGTCATCCATAAGCAATACTTAAAACTTTTAATCACCGAAACGCTGTACGCGACCAGTTTTTTATTTCCTTCGGTTTTTAAAACCTGACAGGCTTTCACTTCGCCCAAGAACTGCGGATATTTTTGGTAATCGGCAATGATTTTGTAAAACTGGGTGACCGTGCAATTGAATAATTCGGTGGTTTTAGCTTGAGCCATTCCTTAATGATGCCGTGAAAAAAATTTCCGTCAAGCCTTGAAGTTGAAGCCTAAGGTTTCTTCTTAAATAAGGCTTCCGCCGCAGCCCTTAGTTGAGCTGCCTTATCGATCCCCGTGCTCGGTCCGTGCCTTGCCTGGAAATAGTCGCAACGATTGGCGCGATCTTTTTCGCGGACAATTTCTGCTTGGGTTTCTCGGCATTCATTATAGACTTTAGTATCGTAAAATAAACAATTGCGACAAACATGAACATCACTACGACAGCGGTCGCATTCATCCCGAAGGCCGATTTTTTCAGAAAAGCTCAGTTCTTGACCACAAGAAAAGCAGGCGACCTTCACCATCAGTTGATCCTTAGAAAGGTTTAATTCCTAAATTATGTTCCGTTTCAATTTTACGAATCGTTCCAGTTTTTGATCGCATCACAATCGAGTGGGTTTTAGCCCGCTGATCACCAAAAAACTTAACACCACTTAAAAGTGGACCATCGGTGACCCCCGTTGCACAAAAAACCACCGACCCCCGAGCCAGTTCATCAATCGTATATTTTTTATTTAAATCTTTGATTCCCATTCGACCGGCACGCTGCTTTTCTTCTTCGTTGCGAAACTTTAATCGACCCTGAAAGTCGCCACCTAAACATTGCATCGCAGCCGCCGAAATCACACCCTCGGGCGCCCCACCAATGCCCATTAATAAATCAATTCCACTGTCCAGCAGTCCGGTGGCGACCGACGCCGAAACATCACCATCGGTGATCAGTTGAATACGAGCTCCGGTTTTTCGAACTTCAGCAATTAAGTCTTTGTGTCTGGGCCGCTCCATAATCACAACCGTCATTTCACCGACTTTTTTCCTCAGGGCTTCGGCGACACGGTGAATATTTTGTGAAGCCGTGGCATCGATATCGATGACGCCTCGTCCGCCAGGACCGCAGGCAATTTTATCCATGTAAGTATCAGGTGCATGTAAAAAATTTCCTTTTTCTGCCATCGCAATCACTGAAATTGCACCGACTCCTCCGGTGGCACAAATCGTTGTGCCTTCCAAGGGATCCAAAGCAATATCAATGGCCGGAGAATCCTCTGTTCGCGTTCCCACTTTTTCACCAATGTAAAGCATAGGAGCTTCATCGCGCTCGCCTTCACCGATCACAACAGTTCCGTCGATCCGCACACTGTCAAAAGCCTTCCGCATGGCATCGACCGCTGCTTTGTCGGCCGCTTTTTCATCACCGCGTCCCATCCAAGTTGAACAAGCTAAAGCCGCTGCTTCTGTGATTCTGACAAATTCTAAAGCCAGGTTTCTGTCCACGATGTCCTCTCCAATAATTCACGAGTTTGTCGATCTAACCGAGTCAGTTTTAATTCTGCATTCAGCGGCACATGTTCTGTCACTGCCAGACCAACAATATGAGACCCTTTACGAATTCGATATTGAAAAAAAATCCGCACTCCTAAAGTTTTAACTTCGACATCGACTTCCAAATCATCGCCAAATTTGGAAGGCTTTATGTGACGCACGCGGGTTTCCAAAACGGCAAAATGCGAGGCCGTCAGCGGCTGATCGAAATGAATAATTCCAGCTTGATGGGCCCAAGCCACGCGGGCTTCCTCTAAGTACCTTAAATAATTAGAGTGATGGACGATACCCATAAGATCGGTCTCGTAAAAGTGAACATGCCGACGATAAGTGAACATCCTCCCAAAATGCCTTGAAGGGGGACGCGAGAGTAGTTTTTTCATGACATCCGACGCTGAATGTCTTAAGCCTTGAGGCATGTCACAGTGGAAAAAACAGCTGCCATTACAGCTCACTCTTTCAAGAATATACCTTGTCCCAGTGATTATTTTTTGTCTTTGGCAAAAAGAGTTCGGCTGGAGCGTTGCTGGCTCTGCGATCTTTATCGTGGCCTCGATCACCGACTACTACGATGGTTTTTTTGCTCGCAAATTCAATGCGGTGACCAATATGGGTAAATTTATGGACCCCATGGCTGACAAAATTTTGGTGACAAGTCTTTTAACTTATTTGATTCCAGCTGGCGTCATTGATCCTTATATGGTGATTATTTTAATGGCCCGGGACACCTACATTGGTGGCATTCGAGCCGTGGCTGCTGCCGACAATGTGATTATCGATGCAAAAAGTGGTGGCAAATGGAAGACAGCCTTACAGATGATCGCCATCCCGGCCGTTATGATTGGCCCCTGGCCCGCGCCCTTTGAAATTATTGTCAAGATCGGCTACGGACTCTTGTGGGTTTCTGTGATTTTAAGTATAACCAGTGGGATCCAATATCACCTTGCTTACCGCATGGGCCGGAAGGCCAACTAAGGATCATGAGGGGGTTAAAATGCTTAAATATTTACAACCTGCCAATTGGTTTTTCTTTTTTATCGCGATGGCCATGTGTTGCTATATTGCTTATAATTTCAACAATAATAGAATCCAAACTGGCAGTCGCAGCCTGCCGGTGGCGGCTAGCCTTATTCGCTATATTGTTCGGTAGATTTTTTATCTAGTTTTGATCTTGGATTTTCTGCGATTCTTTTTGTCTGACGCCTAAAAAATAGCCAATTGTAAAAAAGCTCAGTCCTAAAACAACAAACACAATCCATTTTGTCAGGCTTCGACGAATCACAGGCTTCATCGGAGCACATTAACCGTTGACACCCCTAGCCCACAATGAGTAATTTGGCCTCCTTAACGACAAGTCGGAATTTTATTCCAGACCGATGCGGGAGTAGCTCAGTTGATAGAGCGGTGCCTTGCCAAGGCACAGGTCGCGGGTTTGAGTCCCGTCTCCCGCTCCAATTCACATGGCACCCTTAGGGGATGAATTGGAAATCCGCAAGACCCATAAGTACTTATAAACACATAAGATCAAGATTCCGCTTTCAAGCGGAGACCTCTCTAGGACCCCCTAGATAGCTCAAGTTCCCTGCCAAATCCCTGCCACC
>JAYWEQ010000136.1:0-7402 GCA_043779185.1 Pseudobdellovibrionaceae bacterium | reverse complement strand
AGCCGCCGGGTTGCCAGCAGTTCCTCGATCCATCAAAATTTGAGGACCGGCAGTCGTTCCTAAAACGTGAAGGCTAACTGCCGGAGCTGTTGTCCCGATGCCTACGTTAGGCACCATGCAATTACACGAAATCAAAATTCATTTTCGTAAACTATTGAAACTAAACATTTTTTGAATGGTTTCAATAAATTACGAAAGTCAGTTTGAACCAAGACCCCGTGAGTTGAGTGTTCTCTGTTTTCCTTGTTTTGTGTCCTTTTTCGCCTATTTTAGGCCAGATCCAGGACATGCTCTGTGCCTAACCCGAAGTTTTTCGGTATGTCTGCAAAGGCATTCGCAGAAACTTTTTTAAGGCATATTTTGCAGTCCAAAAATCATGGCGTCCAACAATTAAGAAAAGGAGTGTTACCAATGAGTATCCAAGGTTCGCTAGAAAATTTAATGAAAGTGTTCCTAGCTTTCCACATCGGCTGCTGTCTGATCGACAGACCCGACATCCCACTAAAACTTGTGGCCCAACTTCGGACCACGGCTCTTGCTGGGACAACGGCAAGTTGGGGGTGCCCGAGTATTTTTCATCACTCGGCGGCTTGTGCGACTTATGATCCCCGTAGATACAAATAAATTTGAAAGGTCGCCAAAAATGGTGGCCTGTTTTTTGTGTCCTATGTCCTAATTGGCATCGGCACAAAATATAAAAGTTTTGTGAGATAAATTTTTATGCCAGCTGGCACCAACCACTCACAATTTTGATTTTGTGAGTGGTTAGTGCCAGTTAATTCTCCACTTAGCTGGACTAAGTTTTAGCCTTGTTTTAGTCGCGCCGTCTCAAAATGAGATGAATGAAATATGACATTTTGTTGAAATTATGTCATTTTTCATTCATTATATAAAAGCATGAAGAATTCATCAGCTACAATAAAGCGACTCAAAAAAATTGGTATGTTCACTGCCGACACTGCTGCGGCCAAGCTTGGAATATCGCAGCCAACGCTGTCTCGTTGGGTCAAAGCGGGGCTGATTGAGCGCGTGGGCCGCGGACTCTATCAACATCCAGAAGCAGATACTGATATTAAATATCTTGATTTTGCAGTGGCCTGCGCGACCTTTGGTCCTAAGTCAGCGATTGGTGGGCTTTCTGCGCTTTCATTTTATGGCTTAATTGAACAAGTTCCTGCGCAGATTTGGATCATTGTCGCACCAGAGAAACGAAATTCGAAATCCCTTTATCGATGCTTAAGAACCCAAACAAGCTTTCGGTATGGAATAGAAAAAATGAATTCATTTTACATTACAAATATAGAACGCACTCTCATAGAGTCGCTGAAGTTTGCCAGCAAAATTGGCCCTCGTATTGTCATTCAAGCCACGAGAAAAGCAATTCAACAGGGCCTGACTACAGAGGTGAAGTTGGGCCAAATGGCACGACGACTTAAACTTCATAAAATACTAGAAAAATATTGGGAGGTCGTTGTCACATGAGTCTTAAAGATAAGTCCGCGTCTATTTTGAAACGGCTCTCAAATATTGCCCGCCAAAAGCAAGTGCCATTTAATATGGTGGCCACTTCTTTTTTGCTAGAACGACTTGTTGCCCGCCTAACTTCTGATCCGGTGATGAAACTTAAATTGGTCTTCAAGGGCGGATACGTCGCACTCAGATTTTATGAGTCCAGCCGCTATACCATTGACCTCGATGCACTTCTTTATAAAGCGAATCTCCGCGAATCACTTGAACATGCTCGACAACTTGCCGAGCAAGATATTGGCGATGCCACATGGTTTAAATATGAAAATGAAGTGAACCTAGAAACACAAGGTGAGTACGGCGGCATTCGTCTTGTTTTTCGTTGCGGAATCGGTCAGCAGCTCAATGATCTTCGTCGCGCCCAGATTCTTCACCTCGATATTGGTATCGGGGATCCCATAACACCGAGCCCTATTAATGCGGACTTAAGTGAAATGCTTGGCGGGGGCGATCTCAGTTGGCAGGTTTATCCAATCGAAACGATGATTGCCGAGAAAATCCATGCGCTCATTGCGCGAGGGGAAAATAGTTCAAGATCAAAAGATATTTATGATCTTAGTATTTTTCTGCCAAAAGCAAATCATGATATTTTACATCAAGCATTGTCGGCATGTTTTGACTATCGTGGGACCCCACTTCCGCGTGATCTTAAAGCCCATATTTCGAAAATCGATGTTAACCTTTTGAAACGTGGCTGGCCCAGTGCTGTCTCCAGTATTGGTGAAGCGCCTGCCTTCGAAGTGGCGTTCCAAGAACTTCTTCGTGGTCTACCCAACCCCTGAAAACATAAAATTGAAACTGACATTTTTGCAGAGATTAAAATCTTAGATTCATTCTTTAATGTCCTATGTCCCGTTCGGTATTGGCACATTGCCAATGGGCTGTTCTTTTTGTGGTAAAAAAACTATTCAGAGTTGAAATTTGAGGTGAATGAAAAGTCACATTTTATTCATGAAATATGACTTTTCATGCAAACTCAAAACGCAGTTTCGACCATTGCATTTGCCTAAGAAAAAAATTTACTTCACCAATCATCAAAGCAAAAAATCTAAACTCACTTTCAAAATTGGCCAGAACTACGCCCACAAAGTGTCTCACAGGTGCGACACTTTGTGGGGCGTGGGATGAAAACCAAAAATGGTGCAAACCTCTGAACTGACTAAAGGATTTTGAAGTACCTTGCACATTCCGCTGCGCCTGATCGTTCCTGACCACTCTCCCCCTACATGCAAGCATGTTTAACGGTGGAAAGTGGTCAGGAACTGTCTACACTACATGTGCAAGGTACTTCAAAAGTAATGATTATATTTATTATTTAAGAAGAAGAGGGGGACGGGATCAAATACAGGAACTCGAAATAAGGACGATGGCCTCAAGGGTCATCGGTTTGTTGATTGATTTTATTTGGATGCACTTGGAAATCAAGTGCGCTCTGTTTGTTGGGTCGTAGCTGTCATAGATTGCATTTTCGGTCTCGCTTCTCAGGGCTTCACGCCAAGCCCACGCTGTCTCGGTCATCAAAGCTAATCATCGTTCTAACCTGAAATTTATTTTTCATCACAGCTCCTGTATCAGGGGCTTGTCATGCTTCCCTGAACAAACGCTCCGCGATTTGTGCGCGAGCCCGAGCAATCTGTGCCAGCTCCTTCTTAAATTTGGACCCCCCGCCCTGAAGGGTGCGTAACGGGCGGCCCAAATTTATTTTTTTGAAAATAGAAAGTTCAAAGAAAAACCAAAAGGAGAAACGTGCCATGACGACGAATAGAGATGAAATTTATAGCCAGGTGACTGACCAGATTATCGCTGACCTAGAGGGTGGGCATATCCCGTGGGAGCGCCCTTGGTCCGGTGGCCTGATGTTCCCGCAGAACGCAAGCACCCAGACGATTTATAACGGCATCAACATTTTAATTCTGTGGATGCGCCAGCGCAAAGCGGGTTTTCAATCCTCACAGTGGTTGACGTTCAACCAAGCGCGGGAGCTTGGCGCCAGTATTAAGAAGGGCGAGAAGGCGACTCGAATCATTTATTATCAGCCGCTTTTGATCAAAGAAAAAAATGATCAAGGCGAAATGGTTTAAAAAAGTATTCCCATGCTTAAGACCCATTCTGTTTTTAATATTTGTCAGTGCGACGGCTTGGAGGGCTTAGCCAAAATCGAAAGCGGTTTGGGTGAGTCGCTCAAAGAACCTGACATCTGTGTAAAAGCCGAAGCTGTTTTTAGTGCCAGCGGTGCAGAGTTGTCCTTCGATGGCGGCAGTCATGCCTTTTATAATGTGGCTCAAGATTCAATTCATATGCCGCAGAAATCGGCTTTCAAAGATCAGCTTGGATTTTATGGGACGCTTCTTCACGAGTTGACTCATTGGACAGGTGCAGAATCACGATTGAATCGAAGTCTTGCTGCTACCCGCACGATCAGCCACGAAGCAAAAGAGGAACTTGTTGCCGAACTTGGTTCAAGTTTTCTCTGCGCTCATGTGGGCCTTAAATACTCAAGCCAACATGCGGCCAACATCGAGTCATGGCTCAATGTTTTGAAGCAAGATAAGTCGGCCATCTTCAAAGCTGCAAGTCAGGCCAGACAAGCGACCGAATTTTTAATTAAAACTCAAAACGAACTGAAAGGTTAAAAAAATGCACACACCAAATTCAAAACCTATTTCCCGAGAACTCAGGGCCGTTCTTCACATTGTCACAAGCGACGCCGAACTTAAGCGTAAGGTGTTCCCACATATTAACGTTCAAAATGAATCCATTGATTGGGATGCGATTTTTGAAAATGATTTTGGTGGCGGCCACATGGCCGCCGTCGTTTTTTCAAAGGCCATTTGGTGTGACGCCATCACAACAAAGTCTGATCCATTTGACCGAGCCTTCGCAATGGATCTGCCCTTAAGAAGAGCTGTGATCGAGGCCCTCGCAATTCGTTGGTCGCTTACAACCTAAATGAAGGGAAATCTCATGGAGCAAATTCCAAAAATTCATTTGTCCAACCAGGCAGACGAGGCGCTTGATGAAATGCTAATCTTGGCCAACAAGGATTTTGCTAGTGGCAGGGTCAAAAAAACTCAGCTGCTGTCGTGGATCATTCTTGATTTTTATGCCAACCGATTTGCCGCGAGCCTTAAAAAAATCAGAGCTGACCACTTTGATAAGATCGCGCACCTGCGCTCGATTATAAAAGAAATCGAGGCTGCCAAAAAGCAAGGTAAGCAGCTCCACATGGAAGCTTTGCTTTCGCCGTTAAAGGCAAAGCCCGCTCCACCCATTAAGAAGCCCCAGGCAAAACCCGATGAAAATTGATCGAAAACATTTTCAAGTGAGGTGATTGCGTGAAAGACGACTTTGTAAGTCATGTCGAGCTACTGACCATTGAGGAGGCGTCAAGCCTTCTCAAACTAAAAAAATCCCGCCTGCGTAAAGCGGTTTTCAGAAAAGAAGTTAAGTATGTGAAACTTGGTGCCCTCATCAGGTTTAAACGAGAACACCTGAGGGAGTGGATTGAAAGGCACACCATAGGTTCTGCCGCGTAGCTTTTTATTTTGCGAATCCGATTTAAATGCTTCAGACCCTATGGTATTTATAAAGCTGTTTCTGAATTTTGATCTTTGAAAACTAAATAGAATGTTTTTTAAAAGGAAAACAGAAAACGCTTTTCCCATAGGGTCTTCTTAACCAAGGAGACCAGTAATGGAAAAATTAAAGCGTAAAGAAGGCATCCGATATAGAGAGAAAATCTATATCAACGGACAAGAATTTAAAAGTCCGTGCTTTGAGAAAAAGTCAGATGCCATCGCTTGGAAGTCAGTCAAGCTTGCCGAGAAAAGACAGTTTCTTGCAACGGGTGTCATGCCTATGATGAGGCCCACTCTGCAAGACGTAAAGTTTAAAGAGTTTGCTCTCTGGTGGCTCGATCATCGAGTTGCCCCAAGATCAACACTTCGAACTCGTGAGCGGTACGAAATGAATTTGCAGCATCACATCTACCCGATGGTAGGTGATTTACTGCTCTCTCAAATTACCCGCGAACACTGCGATAGACTTGTGACAACGCTTCGTGAAACAAATCACAACCCTGTTGGAACCAATTTGGTTGTGGGTGTTTTTAAGCAAGTCATGAGTGAGGCTTTCAAGCAGGAGAAAATCGTTAAGTATCCCTTCAACGATTACAGTAAAATCAAAGAGCCAAAAAGACCGGATACATTTATGTCCACAGAAGAAATTGAAAAATTTCTGGCTGCGAACAAAGAAGATCCGAACTACTGGCTTTTTGTGGTCGCCATGAATTCAGGAATGAGACGTGGTGAACTTGCTGGTCTTTGTTGGGACCGAGTCGATTTTGAAACAGGCTATATTCAGATCACAAGATTGCGTGATCGAAATGGCCTCGCTGACAGAACCAAGACTAGAAACTCGCAGCGCAGGCTTCCGATGAGTGATGTTGTGAGACATGCACTTACAGAGTTAAAGGCGAAAGCTTATCACCCTGAATTTGTGTTTTGCTCGGCTTATGGAAAAGTTTTTGACGAGGGACACATCTATTGGGCATTTGCGCGAGGGCAGAAAAAAGCAGGTTTAACGAACCACTACCGATTCCATGATTTGAGGCACACTTTTGCCTCTCACTTTGTGATGAACGGCGGTAGTCTCTACGACCTGCAAAAGCTGCTTGGCCACGCACGGTTTGAAGAAACTCAGAGGTACGCTCATTTGTCGCCAATGCATTTAGCAAAAGCGATCAATATTGTTTCTTTTGGGGCTCCGATAAAGCCGACGCCAGAAGTGTTACCAGTACCAACGGTTCCAGCAGTGGAGCCAGCGGCAGAAGTAGCAATTCCTGCGGCAAGAAGTCTCAGACTTGTTGCACAAGTTTGATTCAAAGTTGGGTCAGTAGGGCGAGCATGTCCTAGAATTTCGTGTCCTAAAATCACACTTTTCAAAAAAAAGTTGGGAGGAGCGGGACACTAATAGGACATAATCGCCTGTTTTTGAAAGTACGGGACACGGAGTAGGACACAAAAATCATGTCCCGCTCCGTGTCCTAAATGTGCTTTTTCTCAGATTTTTTTTGCTTCAAAGTTGTGACTTTAAAGTGCGCTCAAATCGAATAGGACACGAAAATCCTAGGCCACCGAAAAGGCACAGCCGAAACATGATTTATTTCGACTTGAGTGCTTTTTCGATTTTATCCAAACGTGCTTTCATCGCAGCGTTTTCTTGTTCCGCTTTTTGAGCTTTGGCTTTGAGTTCAGCGATCTCTTTGGCTTTAGACTCATTGTCAGCCTTCACGGAAGCGATCTCACGGTCTTTAACAGCGTCTTTCGCCTTGAGTGCGGTTACATCGCTCTCAACATCCATAAGCCTGTTATAAAGCTCCTGGACGGCCTTAATGAGCGGAGAAATGAGTTCAGAGTACCGAACACCATAACGATCTGTTGTTTCATCGTGAGTGACGATAGAGGTCTTTTCAGTCTTACCGACCTCCGCAATGACCTGTTCTGCTTCTTGGGCAATCAAACCGTAGTGAACGTCATTATCAACCCCTGTGTTCCAGCGATAAGAAACTGGGCGCAGTTTGTTGATGAAATCTAAGCCCAAGTCAGTGTTATAAATGTCTTTTTTCTCTCTACGATCAGAAGTATTGATCACACCGTTTGTGGCGTAAACTTCGGTGAATCTGTAAGTTGCATTTCCGAGTGTGTAGGTGTTGTTTGTTGCTGGCGAGATGACTCCGGCAACTTGCAATGTAGTCTGTGGTGTCGTGGTACCAATACCGACGTTGCCACGCGTGTTTGCTAAAATAACATTACCATCTAATCCAGAGCCGCTTTTTGCGCCACCGTTTAAAACAACATTTGAACCAGCGACGTTT
>JAYWEQ010000135.1:0-14699 GCA_043779185.1 Pseudobdellovibrionaceae bacterium | reverse complement strand
CTTGGCCATTTGCATGAGCTTTTTGAATCAGGAGAAATATTTTTGGATCTTAGACTTTTGGCGCTCGCAAAACAGAGCGCCTTTTATATCGATGACAAGGAGTTTTGGGTTTAGATATATTTTTCCATTAAATGAACTTCGGGATAGTTCTCACGTGGTCCAAGGTCAATCCAACCCATTTTTCTGTAGTAAGAATTCGCAGATATATTGGTTGGACTTACACTCAGTTTTGCTTTTGATCGGCCCAGATTTTTAAAATATTCCATGACATATCGATCCAGAAAAACCCCCAATCCTTTGCCTCGCATAGAGGGAATTAAATAGTACAGATTAACATACCCACAAGATGGATCGCTTCGAAGTAGGCCCAACTCAATTTGACCAATAATTTGATTTGATTGCCATACATGCACTAAGGATTCAGGATCTTTTTCTATCTTTCTCTGTAACCACTGAATGTATCGCTCAGCACCCTTGCCATCTTCTTCATAGAATTTTTTAGCGTCCCCGAAGCTAACTACAAACGAATCTTCACGAAAAGATACACATAAATCTGCATGAAGATTTAGTTGAACAGGTTTGATAATAAGAGCTTGGGGCGAGTTCATATCGAAAATTTACCGAATGTTATTATCATCGGCAAGTGGCGATCAAGAACCTAATGAATTTAATTAGAACCAGGCTAGGGAGTGCAGAACATTTAAAGGCGAAGTAGTTCCCAATCGTTAAAAAGTATTTAAACCCATTCATCTCTAGCCAATTTAATAATTGGCTAGAGATCGTTAACACATTTAAAAGGAAGTTTCTTAAATAAAAAAAGCCCGTTCAGAATTGAATGGGCTTAATTAATGGCCGGATAAGTAGAGGTCTCGAAGCAAGACTAATTTAGTTCCGATAGCGCCTGTAAAATCCAGCTTTTGAAAAATGAAATTCTTGTGAATGCGCCGTTAGCTTTACACGACCAATTTCCATTTGAATTCTGTGTGACATGGCTGACAATTCCAATGGGAGTTAACTGCATTCCACTCTGAAAGTAGAGAGGGCCTCCTGAGTCACCGCTGCAAAAGCCCGCCTTTGACTGATCAACAAGCAATTGAGCAGAATCTTGAAAGGGATTTTTATCGCCACCAATGAAGGGTACACCTGTAAAGCGGAGCCTAGGCGGAAGAGTGTCGCTTTGCTCAAAATCAATGGTAGTTCCAAAGCCTGCAACAATTAAGTCCTGACCAGCAGCAAGGGAGGAATCAAGATCCCAATTAAAATTTAAGACTTGATAATAAGATGGCAGGCTCTCTTTTAGTTTTATGAGAGCGACGTCATTGTAAACTCCGGAATCATTTGCGTAGTAGTCTGGATGGATCCTAAAATCAGAAAGGCTGATTCTTTTTTGTTTGCCATCGTCTAGTCCAAATTTTGGCGCAAGTGCGAGGATAGCTTGTACGCCGGACTTGTCGGATAAAAAAGCTAAACAATGAGCGGCGGTCATGAGAACATTTTCTTTAATAACAAATGCCGTACATCGGGGATATTGCATGACTCCGTTATTTAAATTAGGCATTTGAATGGCAATAGTCGATTTTGAAACCGGGTCCTGACTATCGGCATCCTGTCCGTTAATTATCTTCGGACGTATTGCCTGCGCATTCGCAGTTTGGACCGAAAGAACGAAACCGATGAGACAAAAAATTAAATTCATGACAGCCACCTCCAAGAAAAATTGTTTCGGACAGTTAAATGAGTGTCAACAAAGGAATGTTTTTAAATGCCCTTTTGGCAACAAAGGGCTGCCTTAAAATGCAGTGGTTCAGTTTACCACCCTTGACATTTTTACTCATAATCCGAAATGTGAATCGTGATGTTATCTTTTTAAAATTCCTAATAATATCAAGACTATGCAGAAATAATCGCTTTTTTGTATAGAGCTCTATTAAAACTTATAAATATCTGGAAAATTCATCAATTTCTGTATATACTGAAATTGATGAAAATGAAGTTTGATTGGGATCCAATAAAGTCTGAAAGCAATATCAAGAAACATGGAATTTCATTCGATCTTGCCATTACAGTTTTTGATGACCCGCAAGCCCTCATTGCTTCGGATGAAAAACACTCAACTTCAACTGAAATACGCGAATGGATTGTGGGTTTGTCGGATAAAGGTATTTTGGTTGTCATTTTCACAAAACGGCTCAGTGGTCGGTTGTATCGACTCATTAGCGCACGAAAAGCAAATAAACGAGAAAGGAAATTATATGAAGAGTTCAAAAGACTTTCCCTTTGAAAAAGCACGTAGAATATCTTCCGAAGAAGTCACTTCAGCCCGTAAGGCCATTGAAGCAAAAAGTGGTAAAAAACGCGCCCCAAGAGGACGTCCTGCCAAATCTGAGGAATTAAAATTTGTAGCAACTTCTATTCGACTGCATCCCCAAGTTATTGCTTGGGCCAAGAAAGAAGCTAAAAAAAGAGGCGTGGGTTATCAAACAATTATCAATGAAATCCTACTGGCAAAGGCTGTTTAACGTACAACTCAATGAAAAAACCAGTTCATGCTATTCAACTTAAAATCACTTTGATAGGCACAAAGCCGCTTGTCTGGCGAACAATTCATATTCTTGAAAACTCATCGCTACGCACTCTTCAATGCGCAGTCAGTGATGTCATGGCTTGGAAGTAGATGCATTTGTACAAATTCAATATCGGTGAAGACCCTTACGGTGATCTCGAATTTGATCATGAGTTCGAAGGATGGCTTGATGATTCTAAAATGACAGTCGGCCGAGCCATTAAAATAAATCCTAAGTTTGAGTTTATTTATGATTTTGGAGACTGGTGGTCCCATCTTATTGAATTCGAAGACCGCTTTGAAGCAAATGTTAACGAACACTATCCCGTCTGCGTGACAGGAGAAAATGCTGCACCTCCAGAAGATTGTGGAGGTATAGCTGGGTTTGAAGAATATAAAAACTCTACCCCCACAGTTAAATTTCCAAAGCCAAAATCCGTTTTTGACTCTATTGAAATTCTTCGTCGCGAAGATGTCTTTGATCCTACTTTTTTCGATATTATTGCCATTAATGAGATACGACTCGGTCGCCGCAGAAAAGTGAACAAGGCCTAATTCAAGGGAAGTATTCTCGCTGATTCTGAACTTGAATTGGGAAGATCAGAACAAACTGGAGAACCGATTTTCCTGGAGAACAATCTCTAAAATTGCAAATCATGTTCTCCAGGAAATTGAGAACACTAATCAAATCAATCACTTAATTCCGGATCATCTTCATGGAGAGCAGTTCGAAAGATGTCCCCTAGGGGGCACCAATTTTCTCATTTTGAGATTTTCGCAAACCTTGTTTTTCCAAGCTTTTTCGTGGATAATAAAGGTATGCAAAAGCAATCAACTCTTTCTACAAGCATCGATTCTGATCTTAAAAAAGCACTCGCGGCGTTCTGTAAAAAACGAGGGCTTAAAATTCAAAGTGTCGTTGAAAATGCCATTCGCGAGCAGCTCGAGGATGAAATTGATCTTGCTAGCTATGACGAACGAAAAAACGAAGAAGAGATTTCGCTGGCCGCAGTTCTTAAGAAGCTCAAAAAATGAGTTCGAAGGTTTATGAAATCGTTTTTAAAAAGAGCGCGGCTAAAGAGCTCCAAAGTTTGCCGCAAAAAATCCAACAGAAGATCTTAGATGCAATTCGACTTCTTTCTTTAAATCCCTCTACTGAACTGCTTCAGATAAAAAAAATGAAGGGTGCAGACTCTCTCTACCGAATTCGGATTCAAGATTATCGAATCATCTACCTGATCGAACACCAAATAATCAAAGTCACCATTATCAAAATCGGTCATCGTAAAGAGGTTTATGAGTAGGCAATTCTCAGGACCTCATCAGGGACCTCCGACAGTTCAATCTCAATTTTTTTGGATTAAGAACTAAAACTTTTAAAAGATCTGTTATCCACAAGCACTGATTTCGCCTTTGCTCAATGTTCTTGATCCAACTTAGTCTTGCCAGAGCGGCTTTAATTGTATCTGGCGGTTTAGCTCCCTCCACGTCACTTGCAACCAATAATCTGAATTTAAAGGTATCCACCAACGGTCGCATTTGATACTTAAGCCTTTTCTAAAAACGGGAACTGAAGGGTTCAGATAAAATGCCGACCTTATCCCAAAACTTAAATCGATCGGCTACGGCCGAAATTCTTGTTCGCTTATTTGTGATGCCGATTTTTGTTGAAAAGTATTCATTAGCAACTTTTGGCCAGCGACCCGACTACGCCCAGTGGATTGTTTCTGAAAACTCGAAAGTGAAATGGTCTATAAAGCCCACTTTTAAGTAAGGCTCAAAGGCCAGGCCAGCCTCTTGTCGTGTTCTTATTAAAGGATTTTGACTTAATTTTCTCCAAAAGGCCACCGATATATTTTGTGAGGTGATCTATGGGCGCTCCTAAAATACAGCCGGCGATGCAAGAAAATGTTCTACCAAAGGATTCAAATTTCAATTTCATTGATACTAAATTGGACAACGTTTTACAAAAAATTGTCGAAGAAGCCAAAGAAATTTCAGGCTTTCCGATCGCGCTGGTCTCTTTGGTGATGGACCAAATTCAGTTTTTTAAAGCGCAGGTGGGACTGCCTCCTGATTTAGCGATCTCTCGAGCCACTGATCGCTGCAGTTCTTTATGCCAATTTGTCGTTGAAACTAAAAAACCTTTTTTTGTCGAAGATACTAAGGCCAGGCCCGATCTGCCGCAAGAGTTGGTGAAGCTTTACAATATCTCTGCTTATTATGGATTTCCGGTTTCAGTGAATGGCGAGGTCGTGGGCAGCCTTTGCTTAATTGATGTGAAGAAAAATACAGTCCCAGAAGAAGCCTGTCAGCGAATGCTTGTGCTTGCACAGCAAGCCGGGCAACACCTGCAGCATTTAAAAAAGGGCCACACCAGTGAAATGCTTCTATTAGAAAAGGCCTCTGCTCCAGCAATGAGCGAGATTCGAAATATTTTAGCTGTCCTGAAGCTCTCTTCAGAGCAAGCGGCTTATATTTCACATCAAATCAATCCAGTTTTTTTCCTTTTAGAACAGCTTGGTCAGAAAAAGTTAACTGCGGAAGAGTTTGATCGCTCTTTGGAAGCCCTTCAAGAGACCATCAAAGTTTATAAGCGAATTCCCAATCTTCTTCAAACAATCCAAAAATCGATCACTCGCTTAACCAGTGCTGTCTTCGGACTGGAAGGTGCTTTAAGCTTAAAAACGGGAGCTGCCCAGTGCAAGGTCTCTGAAATTTTGGTCCCCAGCGAAAGTCTTTCCCATCATTTAACAAAATTGATGGGCGGTGTTTCATGGGCTCCGACGAAAGATCGATTTGTTTTAAACGTTCCTCAAAATTTTGCCATCACGTTGCTTGGATCAGTTCTGACTTCTGTAGCTGAGTGCGCCCTGCGGGCGAATTTAACATCCGCAGGAATAAAAGGTAAATTTGAAAAACATCCAAACCACGTTCGAATTCATTTAACCGTACAGGGCATGCCCGCCCACGAGTGGACAACATTAAGATCAGTTCTGTCGATTTTAGCCTGCGGATCAGAAGCCGTCAGCTTAAAGTCAGATTCAGAAAGCCTGATGATAGATCTGCAAAGTTCAGCGTCGTAAATTAATACAACGTCGACTTTTCAGAGTTTGCCACAATCACTCCATTAAGTTCAGACACCATACTGAACTTTGCCGTGATCGGCGAAGGGACTCGGATCAAGGCCGCAGCACTTGACATCATTGAGGCATAATCCCGACTGCCGTCTCCACGTCCGATGGATCCTGAACTAGAATATCCATCTTTAGAACGCGTGGGATTTGAGTTGGCTTGCATTCTTCCTAAAATCATAGGCCCCTGAATTGCGCCTGAATAAAAAACTCCACTAGCCGATGTGCTTCCATGATCAGAGCCAAAACCATCGTTGCGAGGCGTTCGATTAAATTCGCTCAACATTGCAATCACGGTGTCTTGGAAAACATTGGCAGCTTTTAGTTGCGTGATCAGCTCAAGTAAACAAGCCGCATAGGCGCGCCAATTGTAGGTGTTTGTGATAAGGCTGACCATTTTTCCAGTCCCGTGTTCATCCGGTGTTGCCATCATACCAGGCCCAATCGATAATGAATGGGTCAGCTTATTGACAAATAAATATTCCGCTAAAGCCATATGCCTGGCTAAATTCCCAAACTTGCCTGTGGCAGGAATAAGGTCTCGTAAGTCTGCGGCTGTGGCCATGGCTCCATCTAAATTAAAACAGTAAAAATTATTTCTAGTTCCATCGGTACCGACTGGCAAATCTGTCAAACCCGGCAGAGGATTTGATCGATCCAAGGCGCGCATGATCAGGCTTTCATATTTTGCCACAGCATTTGTCCAATAGGTGTTCATATCACCTAAAGATTTTCCCAAAAGTTCCGTTGCCGACTTTTGATCAGCCGCTAAGATCGAGGCCCCAGGATGTTCGCTTTGCGCATAAGCCGCTAAACTGGCCGTTGAAGCGTCCAAGTAAGATTTTAGCTGCGCTTTTTTATCATTAAAGGCAGCGCCTGTTTTGCTGGTGAAGGGATCCATTAATGTTTGCAAAAGATTGAATGAGTTACTGACTGTATTAAAATTTGAAATTGGGACATTTGAAAAACCTTTTTTACAGAGGAGCCTGTGGCTTAAACGTCGATGAACCCGACGAAGACATCTTTTTTGAATCGGTCATTTTAGTCTGTAACTTTGATTTCAAAAAAGAAATCACGTGCAATGCAGAATAGTTTTTTTGACCCGCCGGAATATATCTGGCGAGGTTTGAAATTTCGTCTCCAGCTGTCATGATTTCCATTTCTTGGTAACCGCTCTCTTGATCTTGAGCCATCCCAATCGCCGAAAAAAGACCATTACAAAGACATTTGCGCCCAACGGTCTCTTCCAGTTTTCCACCTTTTTTCAAAAAAGCTTCAATGGGCTCTGCCGCACATCTTAATCCCATCTTGCCATCCTCTTGGCGGTAACCTGTGCGCAAATAACCAAGATCACATTTTCGCGGCCGCGCTAAATAGTTGGCCTCTTGAGAAAGAGTATTCTCTTTTTGCACAACTTTAAAAGGAAAACCTGAGGGCGAAGCCAGAGGATCCGTAAAAACAGTGGGAATTTTTCCAGCCACAATTTCGTTCAAGACATCTTGCTTTAAGTTCGCAGCAATTCCAGATTCATCGGAAAAAGCAAAGGCCGTTCCCGCTTGAATCCCCGTTGCTCCTAAACTTAAGGCTTCATTTAATTTATCCGGAGTGGCTGAGGATCCTGCCAACCAAAAGGGCAATCCCATCTCGGCAAATTTAGTAAAATCAACTTCATCACGCTCAGAATAAATGGGCTCACCCAGCTCAGAAAGTTTCATGGGGCCTCGCGGAGGCGCATTGTGACCGCCGGCCGTCCAATGTTCGATAATAAATCCATTCACTTTACCCGTTGATTTTTTAGCCAAGCTTAAAGCTAAAGTCGCCGATGAAACGATGGCCAAAAAATCGGGCCGTTTTAAGGGCTTTGAAAAATCTAATTTGAAAAATTCTTGAGGATTAAAAAATGTTTTAAATTCATCTTCGGGCTGTGCGCCTTCGACATAAAGTTTTAACGACGCTTCTTGGTGAAGCGCCAATTTATCTAAGGCTCCGGGAATTTCTCGAGGAATCCCTGCTCCCATCAGCACATAATCCACACCTGCTAACATCGCGCCATAGAGGCTGCTTAAATTCGGCAGTTGGATTTTTTCTAAAAGATTCACACCCACAAGCCCATCATGGCCTTCTTTAGCCAACCACACTTCAATAAAATTAGAAGCGACTGTTAATCGCATTAACGCGGCTGAAGATTTAATCGCAAATAAAGGACTGCGTTTATAAGGAGTCCCAGGTTTGCGCCCATCAGCTAAAAAATAATTTTTCAAGATTTCTTCTGAAACACTTTGATCTGGAAAATGAGCCAGAGCCCTGCGCATATGACCACCAGGGTCACCGTCTTGCAGCCGTCGTACGATCACTGAATTCAATGATGTTCCCGACATGACGCCAAGTTCGCCAGCTTTCGAAACGGCTCTGGCTAGAACCCAATTCGAAACCGCGATTCCCATGCCACCTTGTATAATTAACGGATGTTTCATGCCAATTTAAGATATAACCTTTGGACCCTAGTTGGAAGTCGAAATCTGCTGAAAACCAAGATTTATTCTCGCTTTGGCTCTTAACCCACAGAGTCGACTTCATCCTCGAATTTTTTTCAATCAGCAGTTTATTTAAGCGCAACCCACGGTATGACCACAATTGGGGCAGCGATAACAGCCGCTTTGAAGCTCGGTGTCAGATTGGCATAAAGGACATTTCATCGTAAAAATTTTTTGGTTTAAGGGCTGACTGAATTTACTATTATCGCGATAAATCGCAACGGCCTTTAATTGTAGTTTCCAAGCCTGGTGAAAAAGATCTGCAATCTGTTTCTCAGAAGCAGTTTCTGGTAGATTCACCGTCTTTGAAATGGCTCCACTGATAAAGGGCTGGACTGCGGCCATCATCAAAAGATGACTTTCCGGCGACAGCGCACCTGGTCCGGTCGCTCCTGAAAACACGGCTTGATGTTTTTCTAAAAGCCCAGGAGCGCTATGAATTTGATTATTTTTTAAAACGAACTCAAGCATTTTTTTAATTTCATTTTCACTGTAGCCTAATTTTTTTAAAGCCCCAGGAAGGGCGGAATTAATGATTTCAACTTCACCGCCGCCGACCATTTTTTTTAGTTTCACTAAGGAAAAATCGGGCTCGATCCCCGTCGTATCACAATCCATAAATAGGCCAATCGTTCCCGTCGGTGCCATCACCGTGACCTGAGAATTCCGAAATCCCACTTCGGACCCTTGCGAAATCACTTCTTTCCATAAATTTTTCGTTTGAAGTTTAAAATCGCCGGGAAGCTCCGACCATGGAACTAAACTTAAGGATTTTTGATGAAGCGACATGACTTGCAGCATGGCCGTCTTATTTTTTGAAAAGCCTGGAAAGGCGCCTTTGCTTTTTGCTAGCTCAGCACTGGTTTGATACGCAACACCGCCCATCACTGCACTTAAGACCCCAGCCCAAGCCCGACCCTTTTCTGAATCGTAAGGCAAAGCCATTCGCATCAACAAAGAGCCTAAATTTGCAAAGCCTAATCCCAAGGGTCGATAGTGATGACTATTTTCGGCAATTTTTTGGGTTGGATAACTGGCATAATCGACTAAAATATCCTGAGCAATTAAAAGAATCCGGGCCACATGCTGATAGGATTCCAGATCGAAAGATCCATCCGCTTTTAGAAATTTCACTAAATTCACAGACGCTAAATTACACGCACTATCATCTAAAAACATATACTCGGAACAAGGATTGCTAGCGCGAATTTCGCCCGCTTCAGGGCAAGTGTGCCATTCATTGATCGTATCGTGAAACTGAACTCCTGGTTCAGCACAGCTCCAGGCGGCATGACCTAAACGCTGCCATAGATCCCGGGCCTTTATTTTTCTGACGACTTTACGACTGGTTTCATTGTCTGATCTTGAAAGCAATAACCAGTCTTTATCTTGCTCGACGGCTCTCATGAATTTATTTGTTAACCGAACTGAGTTATTCGCATTTTGCCCAGCCACTGTTCGGTAGGCTTCGCCTTCATAATCCGAGGGATATCCCGCCAAAATCAGAGCTTTTGCCTTTTTTTCTTCGTTCATTTTCCATTCGATAAAATCGATAATTTCTGGATGATCAATGTCGACGCAAACCATTTTTGCAGCCCTTCGAGTCGTTCCCCCCGACTTAATAGCCCCGGCGCCCCGATCTAGAACCTCAAGAAAAGCAATCAGCCCCGAGGAAGTTCCGCCAGTTTGTAGCTCTTCATACTTACTTCTTAATGGCGAAAAATTAGTTCCTGAACCCGATCCATATTTAAAAAGCTTAGCTTCCGTTTTAGCCAAATCAAAAATGCTTTCTAAACTGTCATTCACGGATTGAATAAAACAAGCCGACACTTGCGGCCGTTCAAAAGCATTTTCAAAACTGACGACAGCTTTCTTCTTAAAATCCCAGGCCCACATTTGGTTCATTGATTCCAATTGGTAGGCTTCAAAAACGCCCGCATTAAACCAAACCGGAGAATTAAAGGCCGCCATCTGATGGATTAAAATAAATTTTAATTCTTCTGTAAAATGGGCCAAGTCTTTTTCACTAGCAAAATAGTCGCCTTGTTTTTTAGCGCTGAAATGAATCGCCTGGACGACTCGGCTGACCAGCTGACGGATCGAAGATTCATTTTCAATGCGCGGCAGTTTTCGACGAAAATATTTTGAGGCGGCAATATCGACGGCCAGTTGCGACCAAGACTCTGGGGCTTCGACGCCATGTTGATCAAAAATAATCTGACCCTGGCGATTTTTTATCACGGAATTAAATTTTTTCCACACGACGGTCTCAAACGCATCGGTGGCCTCAGATAATTTTCGTGAAACTTTTAAACCCTTCGCCATCAGAGCTTGATCATAATCTTCTTGAATCTTAGAGCAAGCCCATTTAAACCCAAGGGATGCACTCTTTGCCGCCGATCTATCTAGACTACAATGCCACCACACCCCTCGATCCCCGCGTGCTAGAAACCATGCTGCCCTATTTCCAACAGCATTTTGGCAATGCCGCCAGTTCACAGCACCCTTGGGGATGGACCGCCAGCCGTGCCGTGGAAAAAGCCCGTCAGCAAGTGGCTGGACTTTTGGCGGCAAAGCCCGCTGAAATTTTTTTTACCTCAGGTGCGACCGAGGGCAATAACTGGGTCTTTCAAAGTCTTTTTAAGCAATGGCAAGATTCTGCTGTTGGCGGATCTTTTCATATTCTTAGTTCCAGTGTCGAACACAGCTCTGTTTTAAAAAATTTGGAGGCCTTGAAAAAAAATGGGGCTTTGATTGAATTTGTGCCGGTCAATTCCTACGGCCAAGTTGACGTGGCCGAAGTTAAAAAAAGAATTCGACCTGACACCCGGCTGATGAGCTTTATCTGGGCCAATAATGAAATTGGCAGTCTTAATCCCATGAATGAATTGGGCGAGCTGGCTCATCAACATAAAATCTATTTTCATAGTGATTCCACGCAAGCCGTAGGAAAAATTAAAGTAAATCTTGAAACAACCAAGGTCGATTTTTTAACGCTCTCGGCCCATAAAATTTATGGCCCTAAGGGCAGCGGCGCTTTGTATATTCGGTCCACCGACCCTCGCATCCAGCTTGAACCTTTGATTTTAGGAGGTGGCCAAGAAAAAGGCCTGCGATCCGGAACTGTCAATGTTCCTGCTGTTGTGGGACTTGGCTCGGCCTGCGAATTCTGCCGCCTAGAAATGGATCAAAGTTTAATTCGCTTTACTAACATGCGCGATGATTTCGTAAAAAATCTGATGGCAGAAATCCCTGGAACAAAATTAAATGGACATCCTTCAGACCGAGTTTATTCCAATATCAGTCTGACGATGGCTTCAAAAACAGTGGCTGACGCCCTTCCGGAGCTGATGCGTTTAGGCTTCAGCACGGGCTCGGCTTGCCATTCTGGAACGATGACTGGCAGCTATGTTTTGAAATCGATCGGCCTTTCCCAAGGCCAAATGGCTTCAACCCTTCGACTTTCTATAGGGCGATTTACGACAGCCGATGAGTTAAATGAAGCCCTCAGTCTATTAAAAAAAGCTTTTGCCAATTTGCACGACTAGCCAAATATTTAGTCCTTTCAATGGCTTCCATATTTTTCCTCATTTAATTGAAGAGGATGCATTCAAAATTGTTTTGTGGTAACTTAAAGCATGATTCAAATTTCTGAAAGTGCCGCCCAAAAATTATCAGCTCTTAAAAAAGACGAAGGTAAGCCCACTCAGGCCGCCCTTCGTGTGGAAGTCAAAAAAGGTGGCTGCTCGGGCCTTTCTTATAAAATGGATTTTGATACGGGCCTGCGAGAAGGCGATAAGACCTTTGAATCCAATGGCCAAAAAATCACGGTGGATCCTCAGAGTTTACTTTATCTTTTGGGTTTAACTCTTGATTACTCGGGCGGTCTGAACGGTAAAGGCTTTGTCTTTGATAATCCTAATGCCACCAAGAACTGTGGTTGCGGCTCTTCATTTAACGTTTAAATTTAAACGTCCAGAACTCATCTGTTGAAAAGTTAGTCAAAAAATCCAACATTACAGTCTAGCAGTTCGACACTTCTAAAAGCATTCCAAACTTAGAACATTTTTTTGACACAGATTCGCGAGGCCTTGCCTGCGGTGATATTCTTAGATCACACAGGAGGTTTGCAATGAACCAATTACGGAAGATAGTTTTGGGATGTGCAGTGATAGGTGCAGTGATGGGATTGATCGGATGTAATGGAGCACCTAACCAAGGGAGCTCAGCAGGCCTAGGGATGGCCTCTTTATTAAGTAGCTATCCGGCCGGCACTAACAATATGCGCTTAAGCCTGACCGATGCTCCTTCACGAGATCTTGAACAAGTCTTCGTGAATGTTGATCATGCTGAGTTGTTTGTTAAAAAAGGCGGCAAAGAAGCGCGATTGATCGTTGCCCAAGATTTGGGTTTAATTGATCTCCTTCAATTAAAAAATGGCGTTATGTTGCCTATGCATGATCTGACCTTACCCACAGGTTTAGAAATCACGGGGATCCGCTTAGTTTTAAAAGGGACGGACAACCACTCGATTAAAAAAGATGGCTCTAGGTGTGAAATGCAGACCCCAAGTGGTCAAGAGTCAGGAATTAAAATTCACCTGGCAAGCCCCTTCACATTGGAAGAGAACTATACCTATTCTATGGTATTGGACTTTGATGCCGGGAAATCAGTGGTGGTTAAAGGCAATGGAGATTGCCTTCTTAAGCCGGTGTTAAAATTGATGCAAGTCACTCGCAGGGTCGTTGAAGTTGCGCCCCCTGTCGCTGCAATTCCTGATCCTAGTTCTACAACTGGCGGATCAATTCCCGCGCCGGGATCAATAGGCGTACCAGCACACATAGTTGACCAGCCGGTCACCAGTGGCACCGATACGAATGTGATCCAGGTGGTCGATACAACGACAACTGCAGGAACGACGGCTCCGTCGACAACAACTCCTACGACGACGGCACCAGCTCCAACGGGATTTGACACGACAACACCCGCCACGTCGCTTCCACCGGTCATCTCGATTGATGCAAGTTTTTTACTTGGATAATGATTTAAAAAGCCGCTGCTTCACATTGAATTGAAGGAATTGAAGTAGCGGCTTTGAAAATAGGATCTGACTCTGCTAAAAAGTTGAAAGTTTTAATTTCAAGAACTCTTCCCTCGGGCCGCTGCTAAAGCACCAATCTTCTGAACTTCAGAAAGTGCGTCCTTGTTGGGATCTTTCTAAATAGAGTGGGTGTTGTGTGGATTTTTGAAGTTAAGGAATTTTCTAGACAGAGGCAGTCTTGTCTGGGGGATTACCCAGAAATGTAACCTCGGCTTCTTCATTCCGTTTTTCAAGAGCTGATGAGCTGAATCCAATTTTTAATGGATTGATTTCGCTAATCCCCTCAGTGCAGATTGGGAAAAATATTTATTGTTTCTAAAAATGGGGCTAACGGAATTATTCGAATCTCAGCAATGGTTGTTCCTAGCTCCGCAGCGGTTATTGCTTGCGTTATTTATTTAAAATTTTACATTTTTTAAAATACTTCTTGCTGGTGATTTTTGGTTTCCTAATCTGGATTATGTTTAAAGATAATAAAATACCTGATCCCGATGATGTTTATTTTCTTTTAGCTTATTAGAAGCGATTTGCGGCAGCATGAGGAGATCAATTTTTAGGCTTTGTAATTTTGAAATCAGAAAGAAAAAACCTAAAGTTGTCCTTGAAAATTCCATGGTATGTTCCTCCTAGCTTTTTAAAAGGAGGCCTAGATGCAATCATCTTTAATTGAATTCGAATCAAAATGGACGGACGAAAATACAAATCTGAAATACATTTCAAACGACGAACTTCTTTTTAGAACTGAAAATTTAGTTCAAACTGAGCGCAAAATCATGCATCTAGTTTTAACTCACATTCTAGAAATTATGGATCGTAGGCTTTATGCGGATATGGGCTTCGATAGCATGTACACAATGATGACTAAAAAATATGGTTACTCTGAGCCTTCGGCCTTGCGCCGAATCGATGCAGCAAAGCTATTAAGAAAAGTTCCCGACGTCGCTGAAAGGCTAAAGGCAGGAACTCTCAATTTATCGCAAGCAGTCTTACTTCAGAAGTGCCTTGAATCAGAAGCCAAGAAAGGCGAGCTTGTTTCCGAATTCAAAACTAAAGAAATTTTAGAAAAACTTGAAAACTGCAATGGCTTTGAATCAAGGCAAGTTCTAGCCAAAGAATTTGATCTGCCTTTGAAAATCCAATAAATTGTGCGCCCCCAAAAAGACAAATCCGTCCGCCTTGAAATCACTTTTACCAAAGAGCAGTTCGAAGAGCTTAAGCAAGCAAAAAGCTTGCTGTCTCATATTGCCCACACGGGATCGCTGGCTGAAGTTATTTCTGTGCTAGCTAGAAAATTTAACCAATCAAAGTTGGGGAAGCCAGAGATCTCTGCGCAGAATAACAATCCGTTCAAAAGACAAAGTGAAGTA
>JAYWEQ010000134.1:0-5932 GCA_043779185.1 Pseudobdellovibrionaceae bacterium | reverse complement strand
ATGGTCAATTCCGACTTGTTGAAAAAGTTTTTCGATGACTTTTTTGAAATCCGATAGCAGCGGCTTATTATCATAATAACTATTTTCAGGAAGATTGATCAAGCGCGAAACCAAAATAAAATCATAGTTCTTAGGATCGTCTTGATTGGCCGAGATATCAAAAGCCACCAGCGCAAATAAATTTGAATCCAGTCTTGAGTTATTAAATTTAATAAAATCTTCCCGAGTCTTTATTTTTAGAATTTCATTTTTCTGTTTTTCAACCCAAAATTTTTCATCCTTGGCTTGCGCTTTTGAATTCATGCATGAAGAGTAAAAGTCTACAAGCTGTCGCGATCTTTCAGTGCTTGGTCGATCCGTTTTTCCTAATTTTTTAAAAAAAGTTTTTTTAGCAAACAGCAATCTTTCAGCGGCATCCGTGAAAGAGAAAACCCAGTGATTCCGATCGTCGGGAAGTTTAAAAGAGGTTTCAACTTCGCTGCAGACATAGGCGTGAAAATCTTGGCAAGGACTAATTTTTGAGCTTAGCGGAAAGGGTCGTTTTTCGGGAACTTGACTACCAGATAAAAGCTCCGCTTTGGTCAGGGCCCAAGTCGTCGGGGTGATAAAAAGGCTGGACGCGATGAGGAAGAACATAACAATAAATAGACGCATAATTTTCCAATGGTTTTAAAGTTTTAACGAGTGTAGGGGATTTGACTGAAGTATTCAAGGTTTGCCAAATCACAGGAAGTGATGCGTAAAACGAGAGCAGACTAGGCTTTTTTCAATCGTTTGTTTGAATGAATTGATTCAAACAAACGATTGAATTAAAGTCGGATATGACTAAAAAAAGAATTCCAGATAAAGCTCGGACGAAAATTTTGAAAGTTGCGACCAAACTGTTCGGCGACCAAGGGCTAGAGGCCACTTCAACTCGGCAAATTGCCGCGGCCAGCGGCCTTAATATCAGCCTGATTTCTTATTATTTTGGCGGTAAAACGGGGCTTTATAAGACAATTATTTACGAACACGCTTTAAAAATTAAAGAAAATTTAGATTTAATTCTTCATCATCATGGCAAAGAAAAATTCACGGCGCAGGTCTTCAAGAAAGAAACCACTATGATTGTTCGCCATTTGGTTGAAATGCGACTGTCCGATGTTTCGATCGCAAAAATTTTTATGGCGGAGCGAACTCAGAATATGCCCTATGCCCGCGAAGTTTTTGAAAGTTTGATGAAGTCGACAATGGATCAACTGGTCGGCATGATTAAACAAGGGCAAGACCAAGGAATTTTGAAATCTGATTTTCCGCCAGGGGTTTTTCTGGTTCTTATGATCGAGTCCGTCCTAGGCTATTTTATGGTGCAAGATTGCCAGCTTAAAATGTGGAGTCAGACTTATCAGCTGCCCAAAGACAAAGAAAAGTTTATTCAACTTGTCAGTCATATCTTTACACAAGGAATTCTTTTATGAAAATGGCGCTTGTCAT
Source organism: Pseudobdellovibrionaceae bacterium (assembly GCA_043779185.1). Lineage (GTDB taxonomy): Bacteria > Bdellovibrionota > Bdellovibrionia > Bdellovibrionales > Bdellovibrionaceae > JAYWDA01. Next base: position 4,459 of record JAYWEQ010000134.1, on the reverse strand, counting down.
ATTTTTCGTCACACCGGTTTGCTGGGCCTTGGATCTAAATGGTTTTCTAGAAAAGATCAAAGAGCGACATCAAGGCTTGAAGTCCTTTGAAATTTCTAAGGAAGCTGCTGAGGATCGCATTGAAGCCGCAGATATTAGTTTGGTTCCCGTTCTTTCTTTGAAAGGCGCTTGGCTTGAAGATAAAAAGCAACCCAATTTTTTGGGTGCAGAAGCGATGAATACGACACAGTACACTTTGGGCTTGAGCAAAAAATTTACGACAGGGACGCAAATCAGTCTCAGTGCTCAGGCCTTAGGAAGCGAAAACAAAGGTCTTAGCAATCCAGCCCTGGCGGCTTACGCAAAATATGCCCAAGGGTCCTTGGGTGTTGCTGTGACTCAGTCCTTGTGGAAAGATTTTTTCGGAGCGTCCACCAGGCTTCGTCGGGAACGAGATGCTTTGCAGGGTCAGTCGGAAAAAAACAGCTATGATTTGCAACAGAAGCAACTTTTAATCGAAGCCGAATCAGCCTATTGGGATTTTATCTATTTGCGAGAAGAATTTTTGCAGCGAAAATCAAGTTTGGAACGGGCGCAAAAAATTGAGTCCTGGGTTCGACGAAGAGCCAGCGATGGAATTGCCGACCGCGCGGATTCCTTGAACGCTCAAGCCTTGGTGGCAACAAGACAATTTCAAATGATTAACAGCCAAGACGAGGTTGTTGCCAATGAAAAAAAATTAAGAAGTCTGTTAGAGCTTAGTGAGAACGAAAAGCTTCCGGATTTGACAGGGGCTATTGATTTTAAAAGAGATTTAAAATCAAAATTTAAGACATCATCGCGGGTTGTTCGTTTGGATGCCTATTTAAGTCGGCTTGAAGCCAAAAGTCAGGACGTGGTTTCGCATCAGGTGGAAGATAGTTTTAGACCTGATTTAAGTTTAGCAGGAACATATAATACAAATTCTTTTGAGCCGGGCGGGACGACCGCAGAGGCGACAAGAAATTGGGATAAAAAGGATTTTCCCACATCAACGGTGTCTTTGACTTGGACATATCTATTTGACACCTCAGTTAAATCTGCCGCCGAAAGCAGTGCCCGCAAAGAGGCCATGGCGTCGCGCTTAAGAAGCGAAAGAAAGCTTTTAGAATCCGATCTAGCTTGGCACGAGCTGATCCGCAGAAATGAAGAGCTTGATAAAAAAATAAATGCTTTACGCAGCATTAGCTTACTGCAAAAAGAACGTGCCAAAGCCGAGCAGAATAAATTTAGCAAGGGCCGTTCGATCACAAGTAATGTCATCAACTCGGAACAAGATGCCGCAGAAGCGGAATTAACTTTGACCCGGATGATGGCCGAACAAAGAAAACTTGAATCACAGTCTCAGCTTTTTGTGTCTTTGGAGGACCAATGAACCTGTCAGCATTAGCCATTAAACGGCCGATATTTATTTCCTGTGTGGTGGCCCTGACTTTGATTTTGGGTTTTGTGTGTTTGCGAAAAATGCCAGTCGATTTATTTCCGGATGTGACTTTTCCGATTATGTTCGTTCGAGTCGCTTATCCGGGGGCTTCGCCCGTTGATATTGAAAAACTAGTTTCAAAGCCCATTGAAGATGAATTGGGGGGTCTTTCGGGACTGAATAAGATCACATCAAATAATTTAGAATCTGTGGCCCTGATCCTTTTGGAATTCAAATTAGGCACAGATATTAAAGAGGCTGAACAGCAGGTGAGAAATCGCGTTGGTAATATCCGTAATAAGCTGCCTTTTGATGCCAAAGAACCTGTGATTCGGCGGTTTGATCCCTCTGATCAGCCGGTTTTAACAATGGCGATTAAATCAGCTCTGGCGCCGGCCGAATTATTTGATGTGGCGAATGAAGTTATTAAACCGCAGTTTGAACGAGTCACTGATGTGGGACAAGTTTTGGTTGTAGGGGGTCGTAAACAAGAGGTTCAAGTTCTGGTGGATAAAAGAAAGCTTGAGGACCGCGAGCTTTCGATGTTGCAAGTTGCAAAACGTATTGAAGAAACATCAAAGGATGTTCCAATTGGAAAAGTGGAAAGTCCGGGCCAAGAGAAAGTTCTTCGAACTGTCGGCGAGTTTGAATCAATTGACGCCTTAAAAAAAGTTTCTGTTAATTTTCTGGGTTCAGATCGACCTGTTAAATTAGGTGAAATCGCTGAAGTTAAATTAGGATTAGAAGATCAAAAGCAAATTGCTTCGATTAAAAAAGAGCCAGCCATTTTTCTTGATGTTTATAAACAGTCCGGTACGAACACGGTGGCCGTCACAGACAATATAAAAAAGACCATCGAAAAAGTGAATGGCTATTTGAAAGAGCGAAAGATTGCAGCTGAAGTGATTCAAGTTCGCGATTTATCAAGACCGATTCGCCTGAATGTCGCCGATGTGAGGACGACCATTTTAATTGGTGTGTTTTTATGCATCTTTGTGGTCTTTTTCTTTTTAGGTTCTGTGCGCTCGACTTTTATAACAGGGATGGCTTTACCCAATTCTTTGTTGGGTGGCTTTATTATCATGTACGCCATGGGATTTTCGATCAATGTGATGACCTTGCTGGCCTTATCTTTGGCCGTGGGTCTTTTAATTGATGATGCCATTGTCGTTCGAGAAAATATATTTAGGCATTTAGAAATGGGAAAAGATCCTAAAACGGCAGCGCTGCAAGGAACCAAGGAAGTGGCCTTAGCGGTCATAGCCACCACCCTAGTCGTGATCGCCGTCTTCGGTCCGATTGCCTTTGTGGGGGGTATTGTTGGTCAGTTTTTCCGCCAATTTGGACTGACAGTTGTTTTTGCGATGATTATTTCTTTGTTTGACGCTTTTACGGTGGCCCCCATGTTGTCGGCCTATATGGCAACAAAAACCGAGCATGAAAAGGGCCCCGGTCCGGTGGGACAAATGCTGAAAAAATTTGATCAGATGCAGACTTGGCTAGAAGACTTGTACGAGCACACTTTGAAGTGGACTTTGCAATATCGAAAAACAGTTTTAATGGGGGCTTTTTTAATATTTATCGCAAGCCTTGTGCTGATGGTCTTATTTATTCCAAAAACATTTCTTCCAGCCAATGATTTAGGTGAATTTGGGATTACCATGGAAGCAGCCCCTGGAACGTCGTTGTCTGGAACACAAGCGATTGTACAAGATATCGAAAGGCGCTTAGAAAAAGAAAAATACGTTGATTTTTTCACCAGTAATGTCGGTTCCAACGACGGCGAGGCCAACAAGGCCAGTCTTTTTGTAAGGCTTGTTCCCGCCGGTGAGAGAACTTTTAACACCACCGAAGCGAAAGCCAAAGTTCGTGAATTACTAAAAGACCTGACGTCCAAAATGACTTTATCGGTTTCAGATATTGATATTTCGGGCGGCGCTCAAAAACCGCTGAACTTAAGTTTAAACAGTGAAAATCTGGATGTTCTTGGACCTTATGCAGAAAAGCTACGAGACCGTATCGCAAAAATTCCTGGACTGGTGGATGTCGACACCAACTTTAAATCAGGAAAGCCAGAATATCATGTCGTTTTTGACCGAGAAAAAACCGAAGCCTTAGGCGTTTCGACCGTCAGTGCAGGTTTAGAACTGCGCTATCGAACCGAGGGTGCGGAGGCCGCAGTTTTTAGAAAAAATGGCATTGAATATAAGATTCGAGTGAAATTAGCCGATGAATTTAAAGACCTGAGGGCGCAGTTCAATTCGACGTCAGTTCCGAATACAAATTTTAATATGATCCCTTTAAAGCGGATTGCCAGGGGTGAAGACACGACAGGCTATTCTCAGATCAATCGGCAGAATAAAAATCGCTATATTATGATTTCTTCGAACCTAGGAGCCGGTGGAAATTTAGGAAATGCCACGCAGGAAATTGAAGCTATTATTGCCAAAGAAATTCCTTTGCCCGCCGGAGTTGATTTTAAATTTGTCGGGCAGGCAGAGGATTTTAAAGATCTGATTAATAATATGGTCATTGCCATTGGATTAGGGGTGACATTTATTTATCTTGTGCTGGCCAGTTTGTACGAAAGCTTTATCACGCCGTTCACGATTTTACTGGCGTTGCCATTGGCGATTTCTGGGGCGATGATCTTACTATTTATCAGCGGGCGAACCATCGATATTTTCTCGATGATTGGAATTGTGATGTTACTAGGGGTGGCCGCAAAGAATTCAATTTTGCTGGTCGACTACACCCACCAACTCTTGGAAGAAGGCTTACCTAGAAATCAAGCTCTTCTGAAGGCGGCCCGAACAAGGCTTCGTCCGATTCTGATGACTTCGATTGCTTTGATTGCGGGGACCTTGCCGATTGCCATTGGTTTAACTGAGCTAGGGTCGCAAAGGCAATCGATGGGGGTGGCCATCATCGGAGGATTAATCAGCTCGACAGTTCTGACTTTGGTGGTTGTGCCTGCGGCCTTTGGTTATATCGATGATTTTAGATTATGGCTGTATG
>JAYWEQ010000133.1:0-8760 GCA_043779185.1 Pseudobdellovibrionaceae bacterium | reverse complement strand
CCGCATGATGATAAGCCACAGCGACGGCATCAGAGGCATCCATTTCGTTGAAACTTGAAATTTTTAACAACATTTTGAGCACGTCTTGCACCTGTTCTTTTTCAGCTCCACCCGAACCAGTCACTGTTTTTTTTATTAAACGGGAACTGTATTCAAAAACCGGCAAATTTTGGAGTAACATTTCATAAGTGATCACACCCCGCGCATGACCTAATTTAAAAGCGCTGTCGGCATTCTTTCCTAAAAAAATACTTTCCACAGCCACGGACTCTGGCTTGTATTTTTCAAGAACCTGGCGAAAGCCAAGCCCCAGATGATAAAGCCGCTGATGGAACTCAGTTTCTGTCACAGGTCCCGATCGGCGCACATCCACCACGCCATGCGCGATATGAAAAATATCTCCGGCAGAAGTGTATTCTAAAACTCCGAAACCGGCAATGCGAGAACCCGGATCAATCCCTAAAATTCTTTTTCTCATAACCTACTTTCCCGCGCTCAAGGATTTTACGTCAATCAAACATTGAGTTTTTCTAACCAAGGTGCCATGCTTCAAGGATGCATAAAATTGATGACAATTCGATGGAGCGCTATAAGAAAATCTTGTCGCAATCCCCTGATTCTCAGGCCTTTGCGCCCTTGGCTGAAGGCTTTCGAGAGCGCGGAAGCCTTCAAGAAGCCGAAAAAATCGTCAAAAATGGCATTCAGCGTCACCCCAAATTTGCCGGGGGACTTCTTGTTTTTGCAAAGATTCTCAAGGATCAAAAAAAATATGGTGAAGCTCGCCAGCACTTAGAAAAAGTCATTCAATTAGATTCAGCGAATCTTTTAGCTTATCAAATCTTGGGTGACCTTTGCTTGCTGCAAAATGAACCCAAAGGCGCTCTTAAGTATTACAAGATGGTTTTGTTTTTTAATCCCGAATCTACGAAAGCGCAAAAAGTCATTCAGAAATTAGAAAGTTTAACGGCTGACGAGTACGACGAAGAAGTTTTTTCGATGGCCCCCTTGCAGACGATGCCCACTGAAAAAATGTCTTTGGTGCCGGCTGGAGCACCCCCTCAAGTGCCTCTGCAAACACCTGGCAAATGGCCGCAAGGATTGCAGAGAATGCTTTCCCTGGTCGATGCTTTTGTCGTTCGGAATGACCTTTCTAAGGCGCAATTTTTATTGACCGAAACTGAAGTGGAATTTGGCGAGCATCCAGAGATTCAGCACCGTCGAAAACTTCTTTATAACCGTCAATCTTCCCAGCTTTCCCGAGAAGATGATGAAGTTGAAAATCTTCGCCCTATTTTAACTCGCGAAACTGCGATTCGGGATCGGAAGCTAGCTCTGTTAAAATCTGTGCTTCGCGTTATAGAACGCAGCCAAATCTAAGCCTGGCCCGCTAAAATATTGCCTCTGACGACCCTCTGCTTGTATCTTCGAAATTCTCAGAAAAAATTCGAGGAGTCGTCGATGTACGAAACAGCAGATTTTAAAAAGGGCCTTAAGATTCTAATGGATAACGATCCCTACACGATCGTGGATTTTCAGCATGTTAAGCCCGGTAAAGGAAATCAGTTCACCCGAACTAAAATGAGAAATCTTTTAACTGGCCAAAATCGCGAAATGACTTTTAAGTCTGGTGAAAAGTTTGGCGTTCCCAACGTTGAAAATAAAGAGATGTCCTACTTGTACAAAGATGAAAATGGTTACAATTTTATGGACCAAACAAACTTTGAACAACTTTTAATGACTCCCGATGAAGTGGGTGATTCGTCTGATTTCTTAATTGAAAATCTGAATGTTGTGATTTTATTTTTTAATGATCGGGCGGTGGCCGTCGATGTGCCGAAAGCTGTGAATCTAAAAGTGGCGCAAACGGACCCCGGCGTTAAAGGTGATCGAGTCACTGGTGGAACCAAGCCCGCCACCATGGAAACAGGTCTAGTGGTCCAGGTCCCCCTGCATATTTCAGAGGGCGATCTGCTGCGAGTTGACACCTTCACCCGGGATTACGTCGAGCGCGTTAATCTAAAGTAATAACAGCTTCGTTCAAAGGCTGGCGACGGGACCTTTTTGACACTATAATGCGAAGTGTTAAGTCTCCTGATTTACTGATAAATATCTCAAAATAAGGGGTGGCCATAAGAACCATGGAGGGCTCCTTTTTTGTCCATCAATCTCGAGCTTGAAATCAAGAACTTTTTACTGAAAGAAGGTTCTTTAGATCAAGCCATCGAAAATATTATTCAATTGGTTGAAAGTAACACCGACGGTTTGGATCCTTCGGATGTCATCACCCTTTGTCGATTTTTAATTCAAGGGCAAGCCTATCCGGCCGTGGTTCATTTTGTTTTCAAACATTGGGATCAAAAAGATTTTATCATCCCGTGGCCCTATTTTTTGAAAGCCTTGGAACCAAGAATGACGATCGAGCTTGCCGAAATTTTATGGGATGCAATCTCAGAGACCAAAGGATTCACTCAAGCTTGCCGAAGTTTTTCCATGGATCGCTTCTATCCGCCAATGATCGATAAGCGCCAACTCCGGCGAAAACACTTAGTTCAGAATGTTCAAAAACGCCGGGAAGAAATTGAAGCTGAGCTTTCAACCCTGCATGATCGACAACTTTTTGAAAAAGAGAAAGCCCTTTTACGACGCCTGTTGCGTATGCACCCTAACGATCCTGAACTGCTTAAAAAAAGTTCTGACTTGCGCGAGCGCAGTGCTTTAGAAATTATTGCAAAGCATGCTCCCTTGCGAAGGTCCATCATTTGGGACGACGAGAAAAAAAATCCTGAAATCGAAGCGGCCGCTGAGTCTTGGAGCCACTGCTTGCTAGAAACGGCGGCCCGCTCACCCGAAGTTGTTTATGAACTTTCCATCGCCGCTTACATGATCGGACTTTTTGAAACGAGTTTAAAGATTCTAGATTTCGAGCCTGATCAGAAAAAACACCTATGGTTTCGCCTTGAAGTTTTATTGCAAAGTCGACGCTACCTAGAACTTCTGACTCGGATAGCCCAAGTTGAATTGCATTTTTCATCGGATCCCGAAACATTCTTTGCCACCGCTTACTTGCGAGCTCAGGCCATGTGGGGAATGGGACAAAAGCAGACGGCGTTTGAAATGATGGAAAGCCTTTTAACGGCTCGGCCCGGGTATCGATTAGGACTGACTTTGTTAAGTCAGTGGAGAGATCGATGAGGCGAGTTTTTTGGATTTTAATTACGCCCCTAGTACTAATTTTTATTCTTGGCCTGATCGTCGACTTGTTGATTTTTCCTAAGGTCACCGATTGGGCGATCAATTACGCAAAAGGCGTCTTACGCAAAGACGCCCACGTCGAATTTTCTGTGGGTGAAACTCATATGACTTTACTGCGTTTTTCAATTTTCTTAGATGATGTCAAAATTGTTCCACTGGCTGATTCAAAAATTCCCTTGCAAGACATCCACATTGGACAAGTGCAATTGCGCCTGGATCCCCTGGAGCTTCTTTTAGGGCAGATTCGGCTTGCGGCGATTGTCCTTGATGACTTAAACCTGATTGTCGACCTGGATGGTTTTCCACAAAACAAGGACGGCCCAAAAGCTTTGCCCATCAATGAGATTTTTAAATGGAGTGAGAAAATTCCTATCTCTAGAATCGGTCTCAGAAAATCTAGAATTAATGTGGTGTCAAAAAAATTCGACTTCGAGGCCTCTCTTTCGCCCTTAGATGTGGTCCTGTCTAATAATTCTCAACGATTAACATTGCGAATTTACTCACCCACCGTTTCCCTGAGTTCCCAAAGATTCGCAGAGCCCGCCTCATTAAGCCTTGAAGCCTTGGCTATCCTTGAACGCCGTCAATTGACTCTTCAAAGCCAAATGATGTCGATGGGACAAACTATCAACCTGACAAGCACATTGAAAAATCCCTCCCAACTGTTGATTGAACCCACAGGCGAAATAAAGGTCAAAATTTCATCCGACTTAAAACCATTGGGTGAAAAGCTGAAAAATTTTAAATCTGTCACTTTTCCCGAATTATCAGGCCAGGCTCAGGTGGAAAGTGAAATGACATTGAAAGGCTGGCGAAACTATCAAGGTCGTGTCGAACTGAATACCAAAGACATCAAAATTGGAAACTTTGATGTTGGCGACCTTAAAACAAAAGCCCAAATCGACGATCAAGATATCCGCCTTGACGAAATTAAAATTAATCATCCGGCCGGCCAAGCCACTTTAAGAAAAAATTCAGTGAAACTAGTGGCACCCTACAATTTTAAATCCAATATCAGCGTTACAAAATTGGATTTACAGCAACTTCTTCAATCCCTCAATCTGCACCGAGTTCCTGTTTGGATGAGCGCGCAAGGTGAATTCCCTTGCGAAGGGCAGTTCACAAATTTTGAGATGAATTGTCGTGGGTCGATGAAAGTTCAGGACCTGATCGTGAAAACTGGCATCGCTGAAACTGAAAAAGTCATTGTCGAAACTCCTGAAGGAGGGGCTGAAGGAACTTTGCATGTAGACCTTGATAAGGTCAGTCTAAAAACTCAAACTCATTTTGGCGATGGCCATGGACCCGTCGATGGGGAAGTTTTTTATAAAAAGGGCTTTGACTTCAGATTTAAAACTGAGTCTTTGGATTTTAAAAATATCAAGCAACTTTCAGGCCTTGATTTAAAAGGCGAAACGGCCTTGGATGGATTTACTCGCGGCGATTCCAAGAGCGCAATTTTAAATCTTAACACTCATATTAATAACTTTGTTTTTAATAAATATATTTTGGGAACATTAAAAGGCTTGATCCGATACGAAAAAGGCCATCTTAATGTCAGTCAAATTATTGGGGGCTTACCCAGCACCAGCTACAAGGGTCAAGTCGATGTTGATCTGATCGATTCAACTTTAAAAGGGGGCTTCCAATTCAGCAAAACTGATTTGCAAGACGTCGCCTTGGCTTTTCAAAATATCTACAAATTACCCTTGGCCGTCAGCGGCGCTGGCACAGCGAATGTTGATTTTGAAGGACCGTTTAATTTTTGGAAGATGAGTTACCATCTGACCAGTCAGTTTCGCACTGGACAGCTTCAGGGGGAAAGCTTTTCAAATTTTACCTTCAACGTCGACAGCCACAATGGACTGATCGAAGCCCAACAAATTGAAATGCAAAAAGGCGGCAGTCAGATTCGCATGTCAGGAAATATTCAGCCGGATCAGATGGCCAAGTTAGCCTTTGTTGGCACCAACCTTCGGTTGGAAGAATCTGAACTGGTGAATAAAATTAAAAATAATTTAGTGGGCGCCTTTAATTTTAGCGGCGACATCACTGGTCCTATCATGAATCCCGATTTGACCATCATAGGTCACATCGCAGAGCTGATCGTCGATGAACAAGAATTGCCCAGTTCTTTTTTTAAAATTAAACTTAACCTCGAATCAATAGAAGTCGATGCCAACCTTTTTGGAAATAAAATTCAAGGCGAATTAAAAATACCCTGGGGATTATCCCACCAGCCGTTAAAAATCCGAGCAAAAACAATTGATTGGAATTTTGCCTCTGTCTTAAGCTTAATGGGAGCGTCCCAGCTGCAGGAGGAATATGAATCCCAACTGACATCAGATATAGACTTAGTCAGCGAAACGGGCGACTGGACGGCGATGACAGGCGATGTTTCAATTAAAAATATTTTCCTGAAACGCGGCAGCTCATCCTTGAAAAATCCTGAACCCCTAGAGGCGAAGTTCAACCAAGGATTGATCAGGCTTAAGAAATTTAACTTGAAAGGTCCCAGCACCGACATTCAAATCAAGGGCGATGGCTTTTCTTTTAATAACTTAAATATCGCAATCTCAGCGTATTCTGATCTTCGCCTCGTGCATATTTTGGTGCCCTTTCTGGAAGACCTTGGTGGGCCCTTTCAACTTCAAGCGACTTTGTCGGGAAGTTATAACAAACCGGAAGTTTTAGGAAATGCTAATGTCGAAAACGCTTTTGTAAAGATCAAAGGCTTCCCGCACCCGCTTGAAAAACTAAAGGCCGATATTTTGTTTTCGCACACTAAAATTGTCATTCAAAACATCAAAGGCTTCATAGCCAATGGAAATATCACAGGCGATGGAGGGGTTTTAATCAATGGCCTTAAAGATTTTCCCACTCAAATACGAATCCACGCGGAAGGATTGAATCTCAATGTTCCTGAAAAGATCAAATCCCAAGGCGATGCAGATCTGACCTTTACGGGCCGGTGGTTTCCATTTGTCTTAGGTGGCGTCTATAATGTTTCATCGGCATTGATTGAAAAAGAATTTACCGACAGCAATTCAACTAAAAATCAGGTTCGGGACAGTATCTATCTGCCCAAAGTTTTAAAGGAAGCCGCCTTTGACCCAGTCTTATTAGATTTACAAGTGAACTTGCAGCGCAATGTTCAAATCAAAAATTCGCAAATGGATGGCTTGATCACTGGCCAAGTGCAGGTCAAGGGACCACCCGCAAATCCTGTTTTAACTGGTCGGATCAACTTAGAAAAAAGCTCTAAGTTGATGTTTAAATCTAATATCTTCGAAGTTCAGACCGGTAACGTCAGTTTCAATAACCCCTCTGAGTTACAAGCAGAACTTTATATTTCAGCCCAATCTCGAGTTTCAGATTATGACGTTAATCTTTTGGTTCAAGGTCCTTCTTCGAATCCATTGATCAAATTATCCAGTGTTCCACCCCTGCCTGATCAAGAAATCATTTCTTTGTTGGCGCTTGGCGTGACCTCTCAGAAGTTAGAACAAAGCCAATCGCGCGATCAAGCCACCCGCGTGGGTTACGAAGCAGGAGCGGTCTTTTTAAATCAAATTGGCCTGAACCGAGGATTGCAAAATTCGCTCGGAGTTAATTTCGAACTGAGCTCGGCCTTTGATAATACAAAAAACGTCAATGTTCCACGGGTCACTTTTCGAAAAAAATTATCGCGCAAATGGAGCACCAGCTACAGCCAAGGTGTTGAATCCGGCCAAGGTCCGCGCGAAGTGAAGTTGCAATATCAAATTAATTCGAACCTGTCTGGCGTCGGCTCTTGGGAAAGCCGTGATTTCCAAGAAGGAACATCAGTTAGAAGCGGCACAAAAGATCAAAGTATTTTTGGCATGGATCTAGAATTCAAGAGGGAATTTAAGTGAAAAAACTCTTGAGTCAAATTATGTTGATCCTTCTGATCCCATTAAGCTCTTTCGCTTCTTGGCAAGTGCAGTATCAAGACATCCCAGAAAATATCCGAGCCCCGCTTCTGAAACAATTTCCGCAAATTCAAAAAGAGCGTATCAGCAAATCTCAGATGGATGAAATCATCCGATGGCTGCATGATCAACTTCAAGCCGACCGCGTCGTCTTTATTGAAGAGTCGCCGGGTCAGGCCAAACTTGAGATCAAACGAATCCCCCGCATCAGCCAGATTAATTTTTCAGGATTGTCGGCCCTTTCTGAAACAGAAGCTCGAAGTTACATCGCGTTCAATAAAAACGATGCCTACGATCAAGAGCTTTTACTTGAAAGCGGTGAAAAACTGAGGCAAGCCTACAAAGTCTTGGGCTTCCTGAGTGCTGAAATCGATGTCGACATGCCCACCAATGAAAAAGGCCAACTGATCCTGAATATTCGCATTCGTGAAAACAAGCGCACCGAAATCACTGACATTAAAATCGATACGACCAACGCCGAATTAAAAATTCAAATGGGCAAAAAACTTCGCAATTTCAAAGGCAAAACTTTTACGGACTCAACAGTCAATGAAATGACCCAGTATCTGCGGGAAAAGCTGAATGAAGACGAACGTTACCTGACGGAAGTAACAGGCCCTGAAGCTCGTTTTAATTCTGATGAAAGCGAAGTGGTTCTTTTTTACAAGCTTGATAAAATTGATAAATTTGATATCGATCTTCGCGGCCAGCAAGCCTTTACAAAGCCCACCCTTTTAGACGACGTCTTAGATCTTAAAAATTACAATTCATCCAGTCCCAACTTGGTCGCTGATCTGACTCAAAAATTACGAAATTATTATTTAAAAGAAGGTTATGCCCGGGTCGATGTTCGCGCTGAAGAACAAGAAGGTTTTGGAAGCTACAACCGTCGGCTGATTTTCTTGATCGATGAAGGCGCCCATATAAAAATTGATCAGTTTATTTTTGCAGGAAAGTACACGCAAGCTCCTGACACCTATATTGATTTTATTCGTAAAAATAGTTCGCCAACTTTAAAAAGAGGCTATTACGTTAAAGAAGATTTAGAAAAAGGATTTGCTAATTTGCTCACTGATTTACGCAATCAAGGCCATTTACTGGCCAAAATTGTTTCCAGTCGAACTCAGTACAACCGCTCTAAAGATAAGATCACAGTTTATGTCAATTTGGATGAAGGTCCCGTCACCACCGTCGATACCATTGAATTCAGTGGCAATGTTGTTTTTCCAAAAGAAAAATTGCTAGAAATCTTAGACCTCTCGGCCAATGAACCTTTGCGACTGAATAAATTAGAACAAGCGATCCAAGATTTAAAAACTTTTTATTTTGAGAATGGCCATATTGAAATGCTGCTTCTGAATGAAAAAGAAAACCTTGTCTTTTACAATGCCGATAATACAAAAGCGCAACTGAAGTTTCAGATTTTCGAGGGTCCCCATGTTCAGGTCAGTTCGATCATTATCGACGGAAATTACTTCACAAAAGATTATGTTATTTTAAATGAGATTGACCTGCAGGTTGGCGATACCGTGACCCCTTCAAAAATTGAAGAATC
>JAYWEQ010000132.1:0-7985 GCA_043779185.1 Pseudobdellovibrionaceae bacterium | reverse complement strand
TACGCTGGGATCGTTTGCATGATGCTGATGTCAGCGTTTGGTCTGCCCTTGCCAGAAGAAGTGACATTGATCAGCGTTGGCGTCCTTGCTTTTATGGGTGGTCATCCAGATCTTTTCCCGCCGCCTTTTCCTGGCGCTCCGGTCGTGAATGCTTATGAAGCGTCTTTTGTGGCTTTTTTAGCGGTTTATGCCAGTGATTTTTTAATTTATTCGATCGGTCGAAATTACGGGCGAAAGCTTTTGTACAGTCCAAGGTTAAGTCGCTTTTTTAAAGCGGCGCTGATGGAAAAAGTGGAGCAGTGGACACACAAATACGGGGCTTACGCCTGCGGAATTTTTAGATTCACTCCCGGGGTTCGATTTCCAGGACATTTAGCTTGTGGCATGCTTAGATTTCCAATTTGGAAATTTGCTTTGATTGATGGTGTGGCCGCAGCAATCAGTGTTCCGACGCAGATTATTCTTATTGCAAGATACGGCGAGCCCATTTTAGCTCGCATGCAGAAGTTTAAAATTATTTTATTATGCCTTTTAGCGGTGGGGCTATTGATCATGCTTATTCTTAAGCTGCGAGAAAGATCTCGTGACCGTCAGGCCGCTTTAGCTTTAGACCAAGTGTCTGCCGACAATTCAAAATGAAGACTTAATTGAACAGGCTTCAGGGCCTTGCGACCATCACGTTCGTGCCAAAATATTTTTTCATAGCCGTTCAGTAAGCCATAAAGCTCTTCTCTCAATCTAAATAAAAGTCCGGCCTCTGAACCTAGCAGCCAATCCATTTGCACCAAATACAGGGCTTCCTCTAAATCGGGAGCACGAAAGCTTTCTAAGAATTCTTTCGGCAACTGATCCACCAGGTTGACGGCATTATGAGCCCATTGCTCAAAATGTTTTTTCATGGGATCTACCATCAGCTTTTCAATGCGAACATCACTATTTTTTCCAGCCACAAAAGGTTGCGATAGTTTTTTGAAATTATAATAAAGAACAGCGTCGTTCACGACATATTCTGCCTTGGGCAAATAGTCCGAGATCGAATCAATTTTTAAACATTCGTGTGAGGCATCTTCAACATGAGCATTAAAATCGACGGCCATCAAAGACCTTAAGTTAAACAACAAACTGTATAATGTCTGACAGCGATCGATAAAAGGCTTTGAAAAATGCAAACCAAAATTGAAAATAAGCGGCGAAGAAATTTTACCTTCTAGGTACGTCATGGCATCCAGCAAAGGCCAAAGCTCTTTGAAATCTAAGCCCTCTTTATGGCAGGCGCGATCCAAAGTGTCAGTGAATGTTTTTTCAAAAGTGGACACCATTTTAGGATCTAAATACGGGACGTTTGCTTTCAAGGCCTGAACGCGTTCTTGGGAACGTTCAAACATTGTGTGGTGGGGGTCAAGTTGGTTCCAAGCTTCTTGATAGGTTTCAAGACTGACATCCGCCTTTTTTATAAAGCCGTGCAAGTGGGGATTTAAGCGCATCAATGAAAGCCCCACCAAAGCATCTGACATATATTTTAAAGGCTTCGAGTAAGCGACATTCTTTTCGTGATGGGATGTCACCCTTAAGGCTGTTGGTTTCGGCAAGGGCCCGCTTTCTGTGATCACATCAAATCCGAACTGAATATTATGCTTCTTCATAAAAATACCTCACAGCCTAGAGTTTAGACCTTATCTCATCGGGGGATTTTAAAAGTTGTGAGAGTCGGGATTTTATGCGAGATCTTATTATGGACTCTGATCTGGGTTTATGGGTGGATTCCCATTGTCATTTAGCTGATCCCCGCTGGGATCAAAGTCGAGCTGTCATGGTCGCAGAGGCCCGCCGTCAAGGGCTTGGGTTTTTTATGCAAGGGGGAGTTAATCCCACAGACTGGCGCCGCCAAATCGAGCTTCAAAAAGAGTTTCCAATTGGTCTTTGTTTTGGTTTGCACCCATACTTTGTCGCGGCCCATTCTAAGGAAAAGTGTGAGTTGGCTTTGGATGAATTAGCACCCCTGCTTCCGCAAGCAATGGCCTTGGGTGAACTTGGTTTGGATTTTAGGCCCCATATCATGAAGGAATCAGCAGATCTGCAAATTCAAATTTTTGAAGATCAGCTGACGCTCGCAGAAGCCGCTGAAAAGCCCATCGTTTTGCATTTGGTTCAATGTCATGACCAGGCCCTGCAGATTTTTAATCTTTGGGGTGTTCCTCCGAAAAAGGGAATGGTGCATTCCTTCAATGGCAGTTGGCAAAAAGCCCAAGATTTTATTAATTTGGGGCTTTGTCTTTCCGTGGGAGGGCCCTTAGTTCGCCCTGAAAATACCAAGCTTAAGCAGGCCGTGCGCGAGATTCCTTTAGAATACCTTTTGATCGAGACCGACAGTCCGGATCAGCCGCCAGAAGCCTTACAGGGGCAGATGAACCCTTTATCCAGCTTGCTCATGGTGGCCGCTGAAGTGGCCCGCCTGAAGGATAAGGCGCCCGTGGAAATTCTTGAAATCACCACCAACAATTTTAAAAGACTGTTTCCAATGGTCTGAAGCTTTTGATATAAGTGGGCCATGACAGAATTTCCACAGCCCATTGAATCCAATTATGTTCTTCATCGTCGTTTTGATCGGATGGGCCGCCTGGTTGGCGACGGCGCCATGGAAAAGTTATTTCGTAGCCATGTGATGGTGATTGGCCTGGGTGGCGTCGGTTCCTGGGCAGCTGAAGCTTTAGCTCGCAGTGGGGTGGGTCGGATCACGTTGGTCGACTTTGATGAAATTTGCATTACGAATACAAACCGTCAATTGCATGCCGTCCAAGGAATGGTGGGTAAAAAAAAATCTGAAGCGATGGCCGAGAGATTACGAAAAATCAATCCACAGGCCCAAGTTGAAGCGGTCCCGATGTTTTACAACGAAGAAAACTCTGAAATAATTTTTTCCAAAGAGCCTGAATTTATTTTGGATGCCATCGATAATTTGACGGCCAAGTGCCACTTGCTGGACCAGTGTTTGAAAAGAAAATTACCTGTGATCACCAGTGCTGGATCTGGGGCGCGGATGGATCCCACCCAAGTTAAGATTGTTGACCTTGCGCAGACCACAGTTGATCCCATGGCCCATCAAGTGCGAAAAATTTTGCGCCAAAAGTATCATTTTCCTGAAGAAAAATTTTTTGGTGTGCCTTGTGTTTTTTCTGAAGAAGTTCCCACAGATCCGATGACTTTGCATTACGATAAGGGTGAAGGGTTTAAATGTGTTTGTCCTCAGGGGCAAAATAATTTGCACAGCTGCGAACATCGCAATGTGATCTGGGGCACCGCTAGTTTTGTGACGGGAACCTTTGGACTGGCGATGGCCTCGTGGGTGGTTCGCCAAATGATCGCCGATAGCCCCCTTGTGAAGGAGAATTAATGTCAGTTGTCTTGTTTTTTGGATTTTCCTTTTTAGTTTTGCTGGCGGGGTTTATGTTGGTGGGGTTTAGCCTTCATCACAACTGGAAGAAATCGAAAGATGCTTCGCGGGAGACCTTGAATGAATCTGCCTCTTTGGAATAAACAGTGGAATAAAAAGCTTCAGCGTCAAATTCAAACGCAAGCGACCTATGCCTTTTCTGTCGCTCGGTCGGCTCATTATTTGGCGCAAAATTTAAGTCTGCCTGTTGTTGAAAGATTGATGGTCGGAACGAAAAGACCTTCGCCTTTGGAGATGCGAGAGCAAATTCAAGAAATCATTCAGCAGGCTCTTCAGCTTTTAAAAAAAGACACTCAAAATATAGCCGATGGATTTTATCCGATCCAAGTTCTACGTCCAGAAAATCCTGGCAAGCACGCAGCCCGGGTTCTTAAAATTTTTTGGGATGGAATTGCTATCTCCAGGCGACGTCGAGATAAAAAAGCGCACGAATTTGGCGCCGAAGAGCAGCAGTACTTAAAAGACGTCCCAGAATATTTTCGCAGAAATTTTCATTTCCAAACGGGCGGTTATTTAACCGAACAATCGGCTGATTTGTACGAGCATCAAGTGCAAATTCTTTTTATGGGTGCCGCCGATGCCATGAGACGAATGATGATACCCATGATGAAATCAGAAATTTCAGGAGATGGCCAAGGGCTGCACTTTTTAGAAATCGGAGCGGGAACGGGAGTTTTATCCAAATTTATGAAGATGGCTTATCCAAAAGCTAAAATCACCGTGACGGATTTAAGCGAGCCTTACCTAGCGAAAGCCCAACAGCAATTGGCCGGCCAGGAAGGTTTTCACTTTGTTCGTGCAGCGGGAGAGGATTTGCCTTTTAAAGCCAAATCATTTGATGCCGTTTATTCGTGTTTTTTATTTCATGAGCTGCCTTTGAAAGTTCGCGAGCAAGTTCTCAGCGAATCTTTCCGAGTTTTAAAACCAAAGGGTCTGTTAGGATTTTTGGATTCGGTGCAAAAAACGGACACTCAATTTCTGTGGGCTTTAAAGCAGTTTCCTGTGGATTTCCATGAGCCCTTCTACAAAAATTACACCGAACACGATATGGCTGCGTTGATCGAAGCCGCTGGATTTTCTAAAATCCAGAAGCAGATCGGACTCTTTGCTAAAGCTTTGGTGGCAAAAAAGATTCGCAACTAATCAAGTTTGCTTACGGCGAAGCTTGGTGTTAGGTTTTTGGGATCAAGGGGGAATCAATGAAAATTAATTTATTGTGGTTAGCGCTACTACTGTGTGGATTGACCAGCTGTAATCCTGTGACAGGGATTCTACGAGTTGAAAAGATGTTACAAGTCATCCATCAGCAAAATCAAACCTGCAATCCAATGGGACACGCCTGCCCCGATCCAAAAGAAACTGTGAACATAAATCCAGGTGATTATGTGATCAAAATGCAGCTTAGTAATAAACGAACAGCTGTTATTTTTATGAAAACGGCCTCTCGTCAATTGACGCTGAACTTAAATATTCCTAGCGGTCGGGGTCTTCCTGAAAATGGACCCTTTCATTTGATCTCACAGGAAAGTGGTCAGCCTTTTGATCTTCAAGCGGTCATGACAACCAATCGCACAGATTCGGCGCCCCAGCGGACGTTTGAAGCTTGTCAGGTTGAAGAAAATGAAACTGTCTGTAGCCCTCAAGGTTGCTGGATTCAGCATCGCATCCGTCAAGGGGCTCGCGATATTCGTTATTTCGACAGAACGACGGTTCAAAAATTAGAAGGCTCTTTTATAGACGCAAGTTCAAAAGTACAATTGGCCACACTTGACGGTGATCGAAGCTCAGTGGATCGGATCATTCAATCTTCGGGACCTTGTTTCTAGCCAGATTAAAAATTTAAAACTAGCCCCGGTAATGGACAGTTCTTCCAGATCCTTCTCCGGGGTATTTTCTGTGATTAGCGCCGGGATAGGCAAAACCATTGATAAACACTCGGCGCGATTTTCCTGATTTATTCGGCTGACTGCCGTGCACTGAATAAGGACTAAAAAAAGCAATGTCCCCGGGTTGCATCAGTAAAGGGACTGCATGGGTGACATCGATCACTTGATTCGCATCAGACACCTTATCTAATCCAAGATATCCTTCCTGGGCAGAGCAGGGAACAAACATCACTGGCCCATTATCGGCTGTCACTTCATCAATCGCCATTAAAGTTTGAACATAACTGCCGCGGCCATTCACATCAGTCCAATCCATGGTTCCAAAACCACGATGCTGACAGTCTTGATGCCAATCAAATTTCACCTGATCACCGGATAGTTTATAGTGCCCTTGGCAGATCAATTGCTCCATGGTGGTGGTGCCTAGTAAAGCGCTGCAAATACTAAGCGTTCTAGAATCTTCGCCAACTTTAAGTAAGCTGGGTTCAGCGCCGCCCATCCAAACGATGCGATCAATGCGACCGTCTTCAACGACGAACTGGGAACCATGAAGGATTTGAGTGGTTTTTAAAGTCAGGGCAATTTTTTGTAAACGATCGAAGGCTTGGCTGATTTCCAAAATTTCATTTTTTGAAAAAGCCCCTCGGACCACAAAATATCCTTGCGTATAAAAATCATGAATATTTTGTTGGAGTGAAATCATCGGATCTTGTTTATAAGCGTGCACCATCATTTTTAGTCCTTCCAAAGGTATCAAGAGGTTCTTCTATTATAGGCAGAATCGAAAATAAAATGAAAGTCAGGACTGGATGTTTGTCTAAATTCAGGGCGTTTTGGGTCATGTCCAGTCAAGTCGCGCGACAAGTGTCCGATCTAGTCAGTGGATCATAACGGAAGATCTAAAACGGTTCATGGAGGGTTGATGTTTTTGTTCGGAGGATTTTTTGGGAATGCGAATCACGACGAATATAGCTTCGATCAATGCGCAAAGAAGCTTTGCAGCGATCTCTCGTCAGGAAAATAAAAGTCTAGCTCAGCTGGCCAGTGGTCAGCGAATTAATATTGCCGCTGACGATGCGGCTGGGCTTGCGATCAGTGAAAACCTAAAATCACAGATCAGGTCTGGGCAGCAAGCCATTCGTAATACGAACGATGGGATCTCTTTGGTCGAGGTCGCTGAAGGGGCCTTTAACGAAATTAATAATATGGTTGTTCGCTTGCGCGAGCTGGGGATTCAGGCCGCTTCAGACACGATCGGCGATAACGAACGTGGGATGGTGAATAAAGAAACGCAGCAGCTGAAACAAGAGATTGATCGCATCGCTTCTGTGACAACTTGGACTTCGACAAAACTTTTGGATGGAACTTCGCCTCGCTTTGATTTGCAAGTCGGTATTTTTGCCAATCCAAAAGAAAATACGATCAGCTTTGATCCCGCACAAAATAATGTGCGATTATCTGCTTTAGGTTTAAGTGATGTGGATTATTCTCAGAAAGAGGGCGCCCAAGAGGGCTTGGCTGTCATTGATAAAGCCATCGATCATCTGAACGGCTGCCGCGCTAACTTAGGAGCGATCTCAAATCGACTGGTCAGTACATTAAATAACTTAGGTGTGCAAAACGAAAACATGAATGCAGCTAATAGCCGAATTCGGGATACTGACATCGCCCAAGCAACGTCTGAGATGGCCCGCAATCAAATCTTGATGCAAGCAGGAACAGCCACCCTAAGTCAGGCGAACCAAATTAATATGTTGGCCTTAAAATTGATAGGCTAAATGAAAAGCGCTTTGCAGGTCAGGCTGGGTGTGTGATAGACGCGTTCAAGCCAATGAGAAATTCTTGCGGCCTCAAAATCCTTTTGATCCCAAAAATATCGGTCGGTCGAATATCTTTGCGGTTTAAAACCTAGTTCGGGACCCCGATAAATTTTGGTGTCGGTAAAATCGCTGATTTTTTCAATCCACTGTAGATCCTTCAGGATGGCATTAAACTGAGCGATTGAATAATCCTTTAGATAGGTTCGCAGATTCTCTTGTTTCATCACTTCTTCAATCCGATTGAGCTCTAAAATATAATCCGGCTGTTGGTTCTGAACATTGACGCCATATATTTTATAAAGATCTCGGTAAAGGGGGCGCGGTCCTCTGAAACCAATCTTGCGAAGCTCTTTTAGCTCCATCGATTTAGGCGAATCGTGCATCAACAAATAAAAACGAACAAGTTCTTCCCGATCATCCAGAGTCATAGATTTCAGGGCTGGCAGGTCATGAGCAAAGGTTCGTGCGATCTGCACGCCATTTTCAAGGACTCGCTGTCGATGCTGAAGTATTTCCTGTTTGAACTGAAGAAGACCTGGTTTAGCTGAGGCTAATCCAGGAAGTGCCAGGGTCAAGAGGAACAGATAAGTAAAAAAAGAATTCGACATACTGATAAGGGTTTGAAAAAATCGAGCCACTTTGAACTGGCTTAAAAGGGATCTAAGGCCGAAAAAGCGAACTGGAAAGGTCGGACAATTCTAAAAAAGCTGACAGTGTCAAATAGTTCGACAGAGTCGCCGCTGCTGAGCAGCCTTACCAGATCAAGTCTACGGATTATTTTTTAACTGCGATAAAATCTTTTTTGTCATCATCATAAGACCCAAATTT
>JAYWEQ010000131.1:0-3604 GCA_043779185.1 Pseudobdellovibrionaceae bacterium | reverse complement strand
CTTTTAAATATTTTACATTTTTTCAAGAGCCTGCGGCATTTACTTTATCTGAAATTGATATGGCTTTAATTATTCGCGATTCTGGCGATATGAAAAACTTTGATAGTAAGTTTTTTTATTTACCGGCATTTTCGATCACTGATGAAAAGATTGGAAAAGAAATCGCGTTAAGAAATAGCTTTACGGATCCTTTTGTTTTTTGGACGGCTCACCTTCCAAAAATTTTAGCCTCAGCTATGACTGAACTTTTTTTACGAACAGGTCTTACATTAGACTCGCCACATGGACAAAATTATTTATTTGAACTTGATAAAAATATGAAATTGACTGGACGATTAGTTTTTCGTGATTTAGCTGATGTCTATGTTCATCACAGTTTCTATGATCTATATAAAGATAAATATAATCTTAAAAAATTTAGTCAAAAAGAAAATATCCTACTATTCAAGCACGGAGTAGAAATATCAGCAAGACCGCTAGAAACAACAAGCGATCATTTTCCAGATTCACTTTTTGGTCATCAGTGGCTTCCAGAACAACGCGAAATTATTCGAGCTTGGCAAAAACCATTTGTTGATGAAGTGGATCGAGTTATTCATGAAATGACAGGCATCGATCCAAAAATAATTGAACTCGAAGAGTTCAAAAATCATCCAGATGATAAATATATCATTTATTTTAAAGAAGGCATGTACCACCGTTTTCTTTTAGACGATTCAACAAGTCATTGGTCGACATATCTTAGACAAGTGAACCATGAAGGTGCCTTGGATATAAATATAATTTCATGCAAAAATATATTTAAATAAAAAGATCAGGAATAATTCGATCACTGATAAGACTCTCCACACCCCAGCTTAAAAACTCGTGGGCTTGTCGGTAGTCATTCACTTGGTAGGCGCGATGGCATATTCATCGAACAAGGGCCGACCTTACTTAGAATCTACAAAATCCCTTGGAAAAAGAAAAAACAATTCGAAACTCCAGAGCTGGCGTGATGGGGTTTTCAAGAAAAGGGAGTGGTTTATGTTCGTTATATTCAACTACAGCTTAAAAATATTTTTATTCTTCTGGCTTGGTGCTTTCGGAGTTGGCTTCGTGGATATGGCCTTAAAGCTTCATGATCACACGGCTGCTGCCTATAAACGCGGGCCTATTAGCGCAAGCGCCTTTACTCAGATGATGACTTACGGTGATTTTAAGGGCCGCCGGCTTTATTCGAACGAGCGAGGCGCTTCAAAAAGATCGCGAAAGTGATTTTTACTTTTTGGATAGCATGAAAAGCAAAAGGCCCGAATCATCTTCGAGCCCTTTGCTGGTTTTTTGATTTCAAGAAATCAAGTGTTATCGATACAGCAGTTTTGTATTTTGATTTTTAGAAATTCAAAATTCCTAAAGCAATTAAACGGTTACTGGCAAAAATTCTTTCCAATTTTTTTTAGATTTAAGATTTTTTTGAAAAATACTGCTTCAGATGGTAGGCGCGATGGCATATTCATCGAACAAGGGCCGACCTTACTGAGAATCTACAAAATCCCTTGGAAAA
The DNA here is from genome assembly GCA_043779185.1 of Pseudobdellovibrionaceae bacterium. GTDB lineage: Bacteria > Bdellovibrionota > Bdellovibrionia > Bdellovibrionales > Bdellovibrionaceae > JAYWDA01. The sequence continues at coordinate 2,058 of JAYWEQ010000131.1, read as the reverse complement.
AGAAAAGACAATTCGTAACTCCGGAGCTGGCGTGATGGGGTTTTCAAGAAAAGGAAGTAGTTTATGTTCGTTATATTCGACTACAGTTTAAAAATGTTTTTATTCTTCTGGCTGGGTACTTTTGGTGTTGGCTTCGTGGATATGGCGCTAAAGCTCCATGATCAAACAGCCTTGGCCTATAAACGCGGGCCTATTAGTGCAAGCACCTTCACGCATATGATGATCGATGGCGATTTTAATGGTCGCCCGCTTTACTCGAATGAACTAGGCGCTTCAAAAGGATCGCAAAAGTGATTTTTACTTTGTGTGAAGCTTGAAAAACAAAAGGCCCGAATCATCTACGAGCCCTTTGCTGATTTTTTAGTTTCTATGAATCAAGGGATTTTGATAACGCAGCCTTGAAATTTTCCGCAAATAATTTTTGAATTCCTAAGCTATTTAAACACTTGCCAAGAAAAATTCTCTGTTGGAATTTTCGCAAGAACAACAAAAATGGAATTTTCACGAATTAAATTTGCGCCATTCATGGCGGCAAATTATCAGGATTGCATTCACCATCGAATCACTGACAAAAGTTGATCTCGACGATAATCAGGATTTAGAGTCTTCCTGATTTCCGCGATTCAGAATGATATGAATTTAAATCACCAAAACTATTTTTCATTTCCGTCAATTTCTTTGATTGCAATATCGAAAGCATCCTGTCCGGGCGTGGGCTGGTTCGGAGTAATTCCTGTTTTTTCGATGAAAAGCTTGTTTTCAAGCTGGCTAAATTGAGTGGAGATCGATACTTGAATTTTACTGTTTGGGAGGAGAATTTTTCCAGCGTTCCCAAAATGAACATAACCAGCGGAGTTTTCGCCAATGATTTTAGCATAAGGATGAAGTGAAAATGCCATAGCCGTAAATTCTCCAGAAGAAGCTGTTAGGGAATCAATAAGGATATAAATGGGCTTCCTATATCCTTTTTCAGTTACGATAGCATTTTCACTGGACCCGGTTTTTGAACGCACTTGAACGGGAGGAATTGAGCCATTAAGAGCTTGGCCGATTTGCTGGATAAATGAACCTGCGATTTGTTCAGAAATAGAATTGGGATTCTGAGCTTGGCCTGTTTCAATAGATTGGAGCCTAAAGTGATTTGCAAATAAGGCAAGAGCTTCGGGAGTGGTATTGTTGTATTGCTTTTTCACAAGATGATGGAAAGGACCACCCCAAAAGATCTTTGCCATCTCCATTCCAAAATAGTCATCCCCGCCACTATTTGATCTTAAATCGACAATAGTTGCTTTGGTGTTAGAAATTGCGCTCTGAACTGAATCGATAAATGTTTTCCAAATCGGATCTTTTGATGACGGGAAACTTGAAATAGCTACAAGTGCAATATCCTGATTTTTGCCGACCTTGGAAACCTCCCATATTTTTGAGATACTTGATATTTTATTGACTCCGACATGAGGACGACGAACCTGCGACATTCGATGCGGTGTCATTTGATTGAAACTATTATAAAATATGGTGGCTGCTGTATGATTGTCGGGAATTTCCAATAGTGCGTCGTCAAGAGCAGTCCAAAAGTCGACGGTCGTCATTTCACCCTTAATAGATTCAATTTTCTGTGTAAACCCATGGAGTTGATCTTCGGTGAAATAAAATCTGCCACTAAAAGCTTTGTTAAAAACCGTGACCAAAAGTTGAATATCCTGATCGACCTGCTCCGAAGATAACTTGGATGGTGACGTCAGACTGATCGCGGGTGGCGCAACAAGATCGTAAGGCGACTTCAATTCAGCAAAGCTAAAATGACACGATAGAAAGATGGCTATAAAAAAAGTGTACTTCATCTAAAATGAACTCCTAAACGGCTAAATATACACTGACGTAAAGAAAAATTCAGCTGTTATGATTCTGACATTGTGACAGTATTAGGCACTTTAAAAGCAGCAGCTTTCGTACAGGCTTGAACAAAATCCTCGTTCAATTGATCAGCCAAAAATGGACATTTCAAATTGAAAAAAAGCGCCAACAAAACTGCGCGCCATTTTCATTCGAAACAAG
>JAYWEQ010000130.1:0-33647 GCA_043779185.1 Pseudobdellovibrionaceae bacterium | reverse complement strand
AAACGAATTCCTTAGGAGTTCGTTTGGCCGCAAGGAGATGATAAGCCTCTAGAAAAACTGAACTTATTCGACGCGCGAGTTAAAGCAAGCACACTTAAGAGGGGCAGTTTCTAATCCTCATGAGAAATTGGCCCTGCAAAAAGTGGATGAAATAGGCTACAATATAGTCTATAAGGTCGCTAGGCGGTTGTTATGGCAATTCTTAAAATACTCACATTTCCTGATGCTCGACTTCGTGAAGTTTCTAAAGTCGTTGAAAAATTTGATAGCGAATTAAAAACTTTGTCTGAAAATATGATCGAAACCATGTACGACGCAAAAGGCATTGGTTTAGCGGCTCCCCAAGTGGCCGAGCTCAAGCGCATGGTTGTGATCGATACACGGCCGCGCGATAAAGAGGGTCGAAGATACCAATATGATGAAATGACCGAACTTGAAAAAGCGATTCCGCAACCCTTGGTGTTGATCAATCCTAAAGTCACAAAAGGTGTGGGAAAAACAACTTTTGATGAAGGTTGCCTGAGCGTTCCGACTTATTTTGAAACCGTTGAACGTTTCAACGAAATCGAAGTTTCGACACAAACTTTAGAAGGAAAAGAAATCACCTTTAAGGTTGATGGCTTGCTGGCCATTTGTATTCAACATGAGTTGGATCATTTAGAAGGAACTTTGTTTATTGATCATATTAGCTTTATCAAAAGCCAAAGAATTAAAACTCAAATTAAAAAACATGGCTATCCCGTCAAAGATGACGACGACGATGAAAGTGAAGACGAAAAGCCAAGACAAAAATCAAAAACCAAATCCGAAAAGTTACAAGTTTGAGCAAAGTCAGAGTTTGTTTTTTTGGCACGCCTGACTTTGCAACGGTGGCTTTAAAAAGTTTGCTGCAAGATGAGCATTTCGAAGTCGTTGGAGTTGTCACTCAACCTGATCGTCCAAGTGGACGCAAGCTTCAATTGACGCCTAGTCCGGTTAAATCTTTAGCATTAAGTTGCAACCTAAAAGTATTAGCGCCTGAATCTTTAAAAAATAATGTGATGATCACTGATGCCATAAAAAGTTGGGGTGCCGAAGTGGGTGTCGTGGTCGCCTTTGGTCAAATTCTGACAGAAAACTTTCTGCAGTCGTTTCCGCTTGGTTGTGTTAACATTCACGGAAGCTTACTTCCGCGCTGGCGGGGAGCCGCGCCCATTCAGCGGGCCATCGAAGCTGGTGAAACAGTCACCGGCGTAACATTACAAAAAATTGTCAAACGTCTGGATGCCGGCGATATGATGGGCGCCCGAAAATTAGAAATTTCGACCGACATGGATGCTCAGCATGTGCATGATCAGTTAGCAGTCCTGGGCGCTGATATGTTACGAGTTGAATTGATGGATTATGTGCGCGGAAATTTGGCGCCGATTCCGCAAGATGAAGCTTTGGTGAATTACGCAAGAAAAATTGAAAAATCAGAAGCCTTGCTTGATTGGCAAGAATCAGCTGAAAAAATTCACAATAAGGTTCGCGCTTTTGTGATGGGTCCGGGCACTTATATGATGTTGAATGATAAAAAAATTAAAATTCATAAAACGGCTTTAACTTCTGATTCAATTTCTGATCGAAGTTCAAAACCTGTGGGCGAAATGATCGTTCAAAATAATCAGCTGTTCATGTCAACCGGAGAGGGCCTTTTGCAACTTCTTATTCTACAGCCAGAATCCCGCAACCGCGTGACCGCCGAAGAATTCCTTAAGGGTTACCAAGTTTAAGGCAGTTCAAGCTCATTCACAAACTTCCAAAATGGCAGGACACGAATTTTTTTTTCAACTTGGTAATCTGACGATCCAAGATGAACCTGATAAAACATTGGAATATCAGTTCGGTCTTTAAAATAATGGATTGCTTTTGAAATCTGCTTTTCCCCTGACTTGCATTCGACGGCAAAGACGGGCTTTTTGTTTTTTAAGACAACAAAGTCGACCTCGCGAAGATCGGTGTCTCGCAAAAAGCGAAGCTCCATCCTATCTCCCTCTGAGTCTTCTAAAAAATGGCAATATTTTAAAAGTTGGCTAGCCACTAAGTTTTCAAATTTTGGACCCTGCCCGGAGAGGCCGCTCCAATCCCAAAAGTAAAGTTTTTGCGCTTTTTTAGTGGCCCTGATCCGGGGCGCGCCAAAGGGTGATATTCGAAATGTAAAATACATTCGATCAAAAATATCAACCCAATGAGCCACCGTTTTTTGACTGACAGAAAGATCCTCTTCAAGTGATTTTAAAGACAGAGGTGAGCCAATTTTGGTTTCAAGGGTTTCAGCCAGTAACTCTAATCTGGAATAATCTTTTAAATTTTCAAGATCTGAAATATCGTCATTCACGATACGATAAAGTCGTTCGCGACTCCAAAGCTTAAGATCCTTCTCTGACTGAGAAAATAAAGGTTCAGGAAAGCCGCCAAACTTAAGCAGTAGATTAACATCAGATTGATTTTTAGCCTTTATTTCTCCAACTGAAAAAGGGTGGAGTCGCAAATATCTATAACGGCCTAGCAGGGAATCCCCACCACGACGATAATGATCGAGTCTGGCCGAGCCTGTCACAAGGTAGTTTTGGTGGTCCTTGTTTTTATCATAAAAGCCTTTAATCAAACCTCGCCAAAGTTTATACTTGTGAATTTCATCGATAACTATGAGTGGCTCATTTGGAAGCAGGCCTTTGCGCAGCTGGTCTTTGGACTTCAGGTCATCCCAGTTCAGATAACCAGGATTTTTTACTGAATGAGTTTTTAAAAGCTGAAGACACATTGTGGTTTTTCCGACCTGGCGAGGCCCACCAACAAAGACCATCTTTTTTTTTAAGAATTCTTTCGTAGTTTTAGATAGATAACGATCTTTCAAGGGAAGAATCCTTCATGAGTTTTATGGAGTCAACTCCATTTTACTCATGAGTTTTATGGAGTCAACTCCATTTTACTCATTGATGGCTTAGAACCTTTTGGCACTGAGCCATCGTGGAATTTCGCGACCATAGATCATATCAACAGTCGCTTTCGCGGTGTGAAAAGCTAAACCCATGCCATGTCCTGTGTAGCCACCCAAGAAAAACACATGATTGTCGTTCGGTAAGGATCCCACCATCGGTTGGCCATCGGCCGAAAATCCCATGACACCACCCCAGCGGTGTGTGACTTTTTTATCCTTAAAGCGCGGCAAATGTTTTTTAACGAAATCATGCAAGGCATTTTGAATCACTTCCGTGGTGTGATCAGAAAAGCCGATCTCAGTGGCTTTTTCTAGCTGCCGGAAGCCGCCAATCAAAAGTTCACCGGTCGGCAGTTGTCTAAAATAATCTAAATAAGAATTTGCATAGCAAGGGCCATCCATAAAACGGTCCACTTTTTCCATCATCAGAATTTGGCCGCGTGTCGGGTAAATTTTATCTTTGAAATACGGGTTTAAATCTGCCGAAAAACCATTCAAAGCATAGACAATCATAGAGGCCTCAATGGGGCCCGCATCGGTTTTAACAATCCGAGTGCCTGTTCCTGTCGACGAGTAAGAAGAAACTTCGGTGCCTTCAAGTAAAGTTGTATTTTTTAATCTTGAGTTAATTTTTTCTAGCAATCTTTGCGGATGAATGGCGGCGTCATCCATATACCTTATGCCGCCACAAAAGCCTTCGGTGCCAACGGCTTTATGAAGGTCCTTTTCATTGTAGACCTGCACTGGGATTCTTAATTCAGTCATTGCTTGAGCGACCTTTTGAAGCTCTTCGTACTCAGTAACAGCGGCGGCTAAAGAGTAAGAGCCTTTTTTTTCAAACAGCAAATCAGTCGGCGAGTGGGTGCCGGGACCACGAACGATATGCTCTTCTAAAAGTTTTAAATTTGTTTCAGCGAATCGCCAAATTTCAAGGGCTTCATCGCGACCGTGCTTTCCGATCAAGCGATTGAAATGTTCGACCGAACCGCAGGTGACAAAACCTGCATTTCTACCGGTGGCGCCAAAGCCCAGGCGGTGTTTTTCGATCACGACAATTTTTAATTGCGGATCTTCTTGCTCCAGCCAAAACGCGGTGGACAGTCCCGAGATTCCAGCTCCAACAATCACAACGTCAAATTTTTTTAATTTAGAATTTGCGCTTCGGTCCAGCCAGTAAGAAGTGCTCATAAAGTCAGTATCATTTCTTCTGCTGTGCAGAGGCAAGGTTGACCGCATCGCGGGCAAAGATAATGAACATCTTTCCAGTACAAGGGATGGCTTGCGATCATTTTAAAACCTAAACCTCGCAAATATTTTCCTGAAGAATCAAAGGGTGATTGTTTCCAAGAATGGGTGACGATGGCTTTGGCTTGCAGCTTTTTTAAAATGCCAATGGCATGCAGGGACATTTTTTTTCCCCAGCCCTGGCCGGTCAGCGGTGGGTCCAAAAAAAGACTTTGAAAGTAAGCCACTTGATGGAGAGGGAACTTCCAAAGTTGGGGGCTGAGCCCATGACCTTTTCCTTGCTGCCACTGGCCCGGAGGAAATGTGATTCTGACCCCACGAATTTTGCCTGTGCTGTCTTCCAGAACCAAAGTGCATTCATGGCCATTTTGAAGGGATTGCTGATAAAACTCGGTCAGCTCCTGAGTTGAATAGTAATTGCTGCCGATCACACGGTCAGTGAATTCTTTCACTTCTGGGACATCAGCAAGGGTGAAGCTGCGAATAATCATCATTTTAACGGTAATAGAGCTTAAGATTTTTAGAACCAACAAATGCAGTGCATCTCAAATCTGCTGCGGCTTTGCTGGTCTTTGACTGAGATTCGCCAGGCAGATAAGTTGTTGTCTATGACAATGACTTGGAGAAAGCCGGTTCAAAAAATTATCTCGCCGAGCATTTTATCGGCTGATTTTGCTAATCTTGAATCTGAAGTTAAAAAAGTGGCTGAAGCCGGAGCCGACTGGATTCATGTTGACGTGATGGACGGCCATTTTGTGCCCAATCTGACGATTGGTGCGCCCGTTGTCAAAGCCTTAAAAAGAATCAGTCCGATCCCCTTGGACGTGCACCTGATGATTTATAATCTAGAGAAGTACGTTCCTGAATTTCTTTCGGCCGGCGCAGATATTTTAACGATTCATGTTGAAGCCACGAAAGAGCCTGAGCGTTTATTAAAAGAAATTCGTGGGGCCGGTCGAAAAGCGGGAATTACTTTAAAGCCGGGAACTTCAGTGGAAGAAATTATTCCTTTGCTGGAGCAAGTTGATTTGATTTTAGTCATGACCGTCGAGCCTGGATTTGGGGGTCAGACTTTTCGAGCCGATCAAGTTCCAAAACTGAAGCGCCTCAGAAAAGAAATTGAATCGCGCCATCTGTCGATTTTGTTGGAAGTTGATGGTGGTGTGAATGAACAGACGTTATCCCTTTGTGCCGACGCGGATGCGCTGGTGGCGGGCTCCTACGTATTTAACAATAATTATCAAAAATCCATTCAGACACTCAAATCCTGAGGTTTTATGCAAATCACCGGCGATGCTTTAAAGATTGAAGATATTTTTCGTGTGGCTTACGAGCCTGAAAAAGCGGTGACCCTATCCCCTGTGGCGATAAAAAAAATTAAACAATCCAGAGATTATATTGAAGATCGAATTGCTTCTGGCGAAACCATGTACGGCGTCAACACCGGCTTTGGAGCTTTTTCAAGTGTTAGGATTTCCGATGCAGATATCGAGATTTTGCAGAAAAACTTAATCCGGTCCCATTCGTCAGGTGTTGGTGATCCCTTCACAAAACCTCAAACCAGGGCGATGATGCTTTTAAGAGCCAACGCTTTGGCGCGTGGACACAGTGGCGTTCGCGTGATCGTTGTCGAAAAAATTTTGGAATATTTAAATAATGATATTATCCCAGTCATTCCTTGTCAGGGTAGTGTCGGGGCCAGTGGGGATTTAGCACCCTTATCGCATTTAGCACTGGCTTTAATCGGTGAAGGTGAAGTTTGGGAATCCGGAGTGCAAGCGACCCACCATTTGAATGTTCATGTCAGACTGAAAGATTTGGGAATTTCTGCGCTCGAGTTAAAAGCAAAAGAGGGACTGTCGCTGATCAATGGTTGCCAAGTCATGACGGCCCTTGGAGCCTTAGGACTTTATGAGGCTCGCAATTTAGCGTGGCTGGCTGATTTATCGGGTGCGATGTCGCTAGAGGCGATGAAGGGTTCTCGAAGTGCTTTTGATCCTTTGATCTCGGCGGTGCGGCCTCATCCCGGGGAATCAAAGACAGCGCGCAATCTTTTAAAAATTTTAGGCGCCAAATCCGAAATTTCAGACAGTCATTTGGATTGCGATAAAGTGCAGGATGCCTATTCATTGCGATGCATGCCGGCCGTTCATGGCGCCGTCAAAGACACCTTAAGATTCGCAGCTCAAGTCTTAGAAACGGAAGCCAACTCTTCAACTGACAATCCCTTGGTTTTTGCAGAAGACAATAAAATTTTATCTTGCGGTAATTTTCATGGGGAACCGGTGGCCTTTGCGCTGGACTTCTTGGGAATTGCTTTAGCTTCTTTAGCTAATATTTCTGAGTGTCGATTGACCTTGATGATCAATCCTTCCATGAGTGGCTTGCCAGCATTTTTAACCAATAATGGCGGCTTGAATTCGGGCCATATGATTGTGCAAGTCGCCGCTGCGTCCTTAGTCAGTGAAAATAAAATTTTGGCTCATCCCGCGTCCGTCGACTCTTTACCGACGTCGGCTGATAAAGAGGATCATGTATCCATGGGAACGATTGCGGCGCGAAAATTTTTAATGATTTTAAAAAATGCGCAGAATGTGATTGCCATGGAAATGTTATCTGCCTGCCAAGCTTTGGATTTAGTCGGACCATTGAAGCCTTCAGCGGGTGTCAAAACGGCTTACGATTTGATTCGTCAAACCGTGCCTTTTGCCAAAGAAGATCGTGTTTTTGCAAAAGATATAGAAAAAATTCGCCTGATGATTTTGAATGAGAGCCTGATTCAAGAATTAAAAAAGAAAACAGGGGAATTAGAATGGTAAGAACAGTCAAAGCTCCCACCGGAAATAAGCTGCATTGCAAGGGCTGGTTGCAAGAAGCCGCCTACCGAATGATTCAAAATAATTTAGATCCTGGTGTCGCTGAACGTCCTGAAGATTTGATTGTTTATGGTGGCATTGGAAAAGCGGCGCGGAACTGGGAATGCTTTGATAAAATTTTGAAAGCTCTGACCACTTTAGAAAATGATGAAACTTTATTAGTCCAATCCGGCAAGCCCATAGGAATTATTAAAACTCATGAAGATGCGCCGCGGGTTTTAATTGCCAACTCAAACTTGGTTCCTAAGTGGGCCACTTGGGACCATTTTCACGAGCTGGATAAAAAAGGCCTGATGATGTACGGCCAAATGACGGCGGGCTCTTGGATTTATATTGGGACACAAGGAATTGTGCAAGGCACCTATGAAACTTTTGTAGAGGCCGGTCGCCAACATTTTGGCGGCAGTCTTAAAAGCAAAGTCATTTTAACGGCAGGCCTTGGTGGGATGGGTGGGGCTCAACCTTTAGCGGGAGTTTTTGCGGGAGCTATCGTGCTGGCGGTTGAAATCGATCCGACGCGCATTCAAAAAAGATTAGAAACTAAATATGTTGATGAAGTGGCCACTGATTTAAAAGATGCGCTGGCCAGAGTAAAAAAATACCAGCAATCCGGTGAAGCAAAATCGATCGCCCTAGCAGGAAACATGGCCACGGTGATTCATCAAATGCTAGATCAGAATTTTCTGCCGGATATTTTAACAGACCAGACTTCCGCTCATGATCCATTAGTTGGTTATTTGCCAGAAGGCTACGATGTAGAAACAGCTGCGGTTTTTAGAAATGAAAATGAAAAATCTTATTTGGAAAAAGTAAATGATAGCATGGCCAAACATGTTCGCGGCATGCTTGAAATGAAAAAGCGTGGAGCGATTACTTTTGATTACGGGAACAACTTACGAGCTCGAGCTTTTGATCATGGAGTCAAAGAAGCATTTGATTTTCCGGGATTTGTTCCAGCCTATATTCGACCGCTATTTTGTAAAGGCAGTGGGCCGTTTCGCTGGGTGGCTTTGTCTGGCGATCCCGAAGATATTCGGGTCACCGATCAAGCTTTAAAGGAATTATTTCCTCATAAAAAAGATTTACTTCAGTGGTTAAAAATGGCTGAAGAAAGAATTGCATTTCAAGGTTTGCCGGCGCGAATTTGCTGGCTTGAATATGGCGAACGGGCCCAAGCAGGCCTTTTATTTAATCGCCTGGTGGCGGAAGGAAAAGTAAAAGCTCCTTTGGTCATTGGACGCGATCATTTAGACTGTGGCTCAGTGGCATCACCCAATCGAGAAACTGAAGCCATGAAAGACGGGTCTGATGCGGTCTCTGACTGGCCACTTTTAAATGCGATGTCGAATGTCGCCTGTGGCGCAACTTGGGTGAGCTTTCATCATGGCGGTGGGGTCGGTATGGGTTACAGCCAACACGCGGGGCAAGTGATCGTCGCTGATGGAACTGAAGCTGCGGCCCGAAGATTAGAGCGAGTGCTGACAGCAGATCCAGCCATGGGAGTCTTCAGGCATGTCGATGCAGGTTACGAAGACGCCGCCATCATCGCCCGCCAGAGAAAAGTTAAAAGTCTTTGGATTTAAAGACAGGCGCACTGCAGATATAAACAAGATAAAGTTTTATGATCGCCCACCATTTGGAACTCTTGCGGCGAACCATTCACCCAAGTGACGACCAGGGGTGTTTCGCTGTTGAAATAAATCATTTCTTTTAATTCATCATAGATGATGGTCTTGTCTTTTAAAAGATTGGTTAGAAATTCAGGCGTTGGATTCATCATCAGGGCGGCATCCAAGTCTTCGGGGGTTGGAATTTGATCAGGACTGATACTAAACAGATGAGCTTCTTTTGTCAGGCCCTCTGGTGTCGATAAAGCGGTCATCAAGAGACGATGCTCTTGTTGCTGGTTGTCTTTGAACCGAATATTTTCTGAATTAAAGACACGTTTTTTAAGGCCGTATTTTTTTTCTAAATTCAGAATCAATTCCTCAGGGGAAGCACTGGACCTAAGTCCTTCATTCGACAGGCAATCGGCCACAGCTGTTTTGAAATTATCAGAACCAATTTTCTGTAGAGGAAGATAATCTGACTTAAGTCCCGGCGGAAGCGTCGAGGTTGTCAGTTGGGAGGCTGCTGAAGCAAAAAGGTTTTCAATAAATAACCTCTTTTTATGTGGAAAAAGAACGTGAACGAAAACGTAGTCCACTGTCAGCACAAGCAGCGCTAGACCTATCAAAATAAGGATCCAAGTTTTACGGTTCATATTTCACCGCCTTTAGTCTAACTCTAATTTTTCGAAAAATTCTACAAAAAATATTCTATCCCCTCGTCGGGTAAAGAATATTCGATTTTAAGCTGATAAGCTTACTGATGAAAGTACTTGGTATCCTATTAATACTGCTTTTGATGATCGTTGGGATTGAGCGGGCTTTCCTGTCAAAGGAAACAAGTCACGATTTTTTATCCACCCGGCAAAAAATTGAGATCACTTATCGGAATGCAATTTCTGTTTCTGCGAATGGAACATTAGATCTAGAGTCCTTGAATTCAGTTGAAAATGAAATTCAAATTCTTGTTAAAAAAGATCCATTTTTAAATAAAAAAGATCGTCTTTGGGTCAAAGAAAAATTGAAAAACTTAAAAGATGAAAATTTAGGTTCTCTTGCAATGAGGTCACTTCGATGAAGTCTGTTACACTGGCCCTTTTATTTGCAATGTTACCGGTGGGTGCCGTTTCATGGTATTACTGGGGTCCTTCGGTGATAAATTTGTCTTCGGAGGCAAGGCCTTTGGCACCCAATTTTAACGTTCCGTCCACATCAAAACCAGTCAAATTACCAGCTGCCCCGCTGCCAGCAAAAGCCCCCGAATTATCAGCAGCTCCAGCGGGAAAAAGTCTTTTTATTGCGGACTGTAATTGCTCACTTCCGGGCTCTGAGCCTCGGACCATCAATTACGAAGATGAAAAAATTTGCAGCCCGGATCGAAACTATTTTTCTAAAACATTAAAAGCCATGCCGGAATGGATGCGTGATGTTCGACATCCTTTTCCCGAAGCCCAAGTCGGTCGCGAGTGCGTGGCCTTTGTTATGCGAACTTTTTTAAGCTCAGGTCAAAAAACGAAAAGTCCCTATTTTGCTAAATGCAATAGTTCCACATCCGCTCCTTTGCGAGGAATTAAAATTCCCTGTATGACAGAAGACTATGTGAATTCAGTTTACAATGCCCTTGTGGATGTCTCAGATTGTTTAAATATTCCCCAAACTGATTTAATTGCAAAACTTTCAAATGAAAGTGGTTTGCATATGAACACCTTTGGATCCCAAGGTGACGCGGGGATTGGACAATTGACTGGTGATGCCATCGGCGGGGTTCTTGAGCCTTACTGGAAAGAAGGCGGAAATATTACCGTCCGCAATTATTTTGTCAAAGAAATGGGCAACAGTTCCAAAGAATCTTGTCAAAGAATTGTATCAAACCCTTCGATCTTTGCGAAAGTCAATTTGGCTGTCAGCACTCGATGCAGTTTAATAAATCCGCCTGAAAATCCTTATCGCAATATGCTTTACACGGGTCTTTTTTATCGCACTTTGATTCATAATATCGCGGGAGTGAAGTATGTGAATGGCAACGACTTTGTCGAGAACAGCGACGGAGTTGCGCCGATGCCCGAGGACAAGGACTTTAAGCCTGGCGGTTTGCTGGAAAGATTCAATATTAGAAAAAACTTAGTGGCGTTGGGAATCAAAGCTCCTGATATGCGAGCCGTCGAGCGAGCCGTCACAATGCTAGGTTATAATGCGGGACCCGCCAAAGCCGCTGAATATTTTAATGTCTATCTGAAAAAGAGACTGCAAAGCAAAAAATGGTTGGCTCCGGCTGATGTCGATTTCCTTTCCACGGATTATATGAAAAAGTGGGAAAAAATTGTTGGCGGCCGAGCTAAAACAGCAAAAAGATTATCGCCAGCCCTGGCGACGGCTCGAAAAAATGCCTACACAAAACCGTTGCCTGAGTTTCTAATGATTATTCAGGACTCTGGATCGCCGGGATATTTAAGCAAAGTAGCATTAAAGCACAAAGAACTTTTACAACAGATGGGTGATGACAGATGCGTTTCGCCAAATTTTATACACTTTTAATTGTGCTTGCAGGCACTCTATCTTGGGCCAACACCTATCGACGGGGTCAAGACACCTTGGGCGTTGCGGGCTTAATGGGTTTTAATTTTACGTTTTCGGTGGATAAAGAAAGCTTTGACCAAAGGATGGAGTCGCTTAAGAAACAACTGGCCATTATGAAAGATTCTTTGTCCCGCTTGGATTTTATGCGACAAACTTTCCGTGAAATTCAAAATGCTCGAGCCTTGTATCCGATGTTAGATGATGATGTTGAAATTTATATGAACTTAATTGTGCATTCTTTAGAAGCCTTGCCGGATCGCCCTAATTTCTTTGTGCAGGCTTGTCCACTTTATAAGCGGCAGATGCTGAGCAACTATGAACCCACAGCAATTCTTGAATCAGGGGAAGCTGGTCAACCAGAAGATCCAGCGATTGTTCAATCTTTGGAAATTATAAATCTGATTTGTCGATAAAGGTCGACTTACATTTGGCGAATTCGTTTTTCCACGCCTAAAGCAGCCTCGCGAACGGCTTCGCTAAGAGTGGGATGGGAATGGAAGCTTCTTGCTAAATCTTCGCTGCTGCCACCAAACTCCATGGCAATCACGATCTCGCCCAGAAGTTCTCCGGCACTTTGGCCGACGATATGTCCGCCAAGAATTCGATCTGTTTTTTTATCGGCAATGATTTTTACAAATCCCTCGGTCATTCCCATAGCGCGAGCTCGTCCATTCGCCATAAAGGGAAATTTACCAACATTTACTTCAAGACCTTTGGCTTTAGCTTCCTCTTCTGTCAGGCCAACGCTAGCCACTTCGGGATGCGTATAAATCACGCTAGGAACTGTTTTATAATTCACGTGGCCAGCGTGCCCGGCTAACATTTCAGCCAAAGCAACGCCTTCTTCTTCGGCTTTATGGGCTAGCATTGGACCCGGAATCACATCACCAATCGCATAAATGCCTGGAATATTCGTCTGGAAATGAGCATCAACTTTAATGCAACCCCGCGGATCCTTTTCGACGCCGATGTCCTCAAGACCTAGATTTTGCGTGAAGGGCTTTCGGCCCGTAGACACCAACACAACATCACCACGAATTGTTTTTTTAGAGCCGTCTTTTAAGGATTCGTAGTCGAGTTCAACTTCATCGTCGATCATTTTTGAACCGATCACCTTGGTTGATGTCATAAAAACCATGCCTTCTTTGGCCATGGATCTTTGCAACACCTGAATGGCATCTTGATCCATCATCGGGCAGATTCGATCTGCAAATTCAACAACAGTCACCTTGGCACCTAATCGCAACCAAATGGATCCTAATTCAAGACCAATCACACCACCGCCAACAACCAAAAGATGTTTTGGAATTTTTGATAGTGTTAAAGCTCCGGTGGAAGAAACAATTCTTTTTTCATCAAATTTTAAAAAGGGAAGTTCTGTGGGGACTGAGCCTGTGGCAATCATAATTGATTTTGCCGTCAGAGTTGTTGTGCTTCCATCTGCGGATTTAACTTCCACTGAACCGGGCTTTGTGATTTTACCAAAACCTTGAACGCTGGTAATTTTATTTTTTTTGAATAAAAAAGCCACGCCACTGTTTGAAGACTGAACAACTTTATTTTTTCTGGCCATCATGGCATCAAGATTTAATTCGACGCCGGAAACTTTGATGCCATGAGTGTCTAACCCATGCAGGGCCATATGGTAATGTTCTGAGCTTTCTAAAAGAACTTTGGAAGGGATGCAGCCAACATTAGTGCAAGTTCCACCCAAGGCCATATCTTTTTCAACCACCGCAGTTTTTAATCCTAATTGCGCGGCTCGGATGGCTCCCACGTAACCGCCAGGACCAGAGCCAATCACAATCAGATCAAAATTTGTTTCACTCATAAGGAACTCTTTCTTAAAAATTAAAAAATTAACTAAATTTCTAGAAGCAGACGTTCTGGGTTTTCAACGCCTTCTTTAATCTTGACCAAGAAGCCCACAGACTCGCGGCCGTCAATAATGCGGTGATCATATGATAATGCGACATACATCATTGATCGGACTTCGATTTTTTTATCAATCACAACAGCGCGGTCTTCGATTTTGTGCATGCCAAGAATCGCACTTTGCGGAGAATTTAAAATCGGCGTCGACATCAAGGAGCCAAAAGTTCCACCATTTGTGATCGTGAAAGTTCCACCATTCAATTCATCGACAGAAATTTTTCCATCCCGGGCTTTTGCCGCGTAATCTCGGATCGCCATTTCAACTTGGGCAATGCTCATCTGATCAGCGTCGCGAATCACAGGAACCATCAGTCCACGGTCTGTACTGACGGCAATTCCAAGATTATAATAGTTATGATATTCAAGATCAGTTCCCTGGATGTACGAGTTCACCGCCGGGTAAGCTTTTAAAGCTTCAATCACAGCTTTTGCAAAAAATCCCATAAAGCCCAGATTGACGCCATACTTTTCTTTGAACTTATCTTTGTATTTGGCGCGAAGGTCCATGACGTTTGTCATGTCAATTTCATTGAACGTTGTCAGCATCGCCGTCGTATTTTTTGCTTGCACCAAACGTTCTGCAATTTTTTTGCGAATCGTTGTCATCGGAACTAATTTTTTCTCGCCTTGTTTTGAAGATGCATTTCCAGTGGGAAACATGGCAGGCGCTGGCGCCGGCTTGGCGGGAGCTTTAGCGGCCACGGGAGGCGCCGCTGGCGTTGGAGCTAAGACATCGCCTTTTGTTAGGCGGCCATCTTTGCCAGTGCCTTGAATTCCAGTCGTATCGATTCCTGTTTCCGAAACAATTCTTTGAACGGCGGGACTTAAAGTTTGGCTAGCGTTCGAAGATGTCGCCGCTGACATTGGCGCTGCCATCGGGGCCGCAGGAGCTGCTGCCGAAGCCTTTGCTTCAGAATCGATAAACCCAACGACCGAACCAATTTTAACAACTTGTCCGGCATTGGCTTGAGTGTTCAAAACACCATCTTGCTCGGCAATCACTTCAACGCTGGCTTTGTCTGTTTCTAAGGATAAAATCACGTCATTTTTTTTAACGGATTCGCCGGACTTTTTAGTCCAACTTCCAATGGTCGCTTCGGTGATTGATTCGCCGACGGAAGGGACTTTAATTTCGATTTTCATGAGCGCTCCTTAAAAGCTGTAAACTTGCTTAATCACATCGACTTGTTCAACATTATGTCTGTAAATAGATCCCGTCGCCGGTGAGGATCTTTCAGGTCGTCCTGCATATTTTAATTCAAAGCGCAGGCCTTCTTTATTGAAAAGCTCAACAAATTTAAAAAAGATATGTTGAAAGGCGCCCATATTTTTTGGTTCCTCTTGGGCCCAGACAATATTTTTTAATTTAGGATAACTGCGGATGACGTTTGCGACTTGCGCTGCGGGAAAGGGATAAATTTGCTCTAACCTGATCAAAGCCGTCTTATCGTTTTTGTTTTTTTCCCGTTCTTCCAAAAGATCAAAATAAAGTTTTCCCGAGACAAAAACAGCCGTTTCAACTTTTTTATTATCAGCCAGTAAAGTTTCAGGCAGCACTTCATGAAATTGACCTTGGGCTAATTCTTCCATGGTCGAAACAGCCCGGGGATAACGAAGTAATTTTTTGGGCGACATGACAATCAAAGGTTTTCGGAAAGGACGGTGAATCTGTCGGCGTAAGGCATGGAAAATTTGCGCCGGAGTTGTGATGTTAGCAACTTGGATATTATTTTGCGCGCACAACTGAAGGAATCTTTCCAGTCGGGCCGAGGAATGTTCGGGGCCTTGGCCTTCATAGCCATGGGGCAGAAGCAAAGTCAGTCCCGTCATTTGCATCCATTTTGATTCACCACTAGATAAAAATTGATCAATGATAATTTGGGCGCCATTGGCAAAATCGCCAAACTGTGCTTCCCATAAAGTCAGAAATGTTGGGTCACAGGCCGCATTGCCATATTCAAAACCAAGAACGCCATATTCAGATAAAATCGAGTCATAAACGCAGAACTCTACTTTGTCGTCATTGACGTGATCCAAAGCCATAAAGCGTTCACCCGTTTTGAAATCATAAAGTCCAGCATGGCGATGAGTGAAGGTGCCTCGTACACAGTCTTGCCCGGTCAATCGCACCGAGGTGCCTTCCATCAAAAGGCTGCCGTAAGCTAAAAGTTCTCCCATGCCCCAGTCGATCGGTTCTTTTCCTGCTGCCATATTTCGGCGGCTTTCCAAAAGTTTGATCAGCTTTGGGTGTGGCGTAAAGCTGGAAGGCACTTCACCAATTTTTGTCCCGATCTCGCGGAGCTTGGCTAAATCAAAAGTTGTGTCGGTTGGTTTTTCAAAATCTTCGGGCTTGGCTTTTCGAAGTCCCTGCCAAAAACCTTCAAATTTGAAAGGTTTAATTTTGGGAGGATTTTTTTTAGTTTCTTCATAAACTTTTTGAATGTTGTCGATTTTTTCTTGATAAAAATCATCATAAAATTTTTGATCAATAATATTTTCGCGGATTAATTGTTTGCCGTAGATCTCACGCAACGTCGGATGCTTTTTGATCGCTTCATACATCAGCGGCTGAGTGTAAGCGGGCTCATCGCCTTCATTATGGCCAAAGCGACGATAACAAATCACATTAACGACGATATCTTGGCCCCATTTTTGACGAAATCGCAAAGCCATATCGACAGCACGAATGCAATTTTCTGTGTCATCCCCATTGACGTGAATCACGGGCGCACCAACGACTTTTGCGACATCACTGGCGTAGTAAGACGATCTGCCATTTTCCGGAGAGGTGGTGAACCCAACTTGATTATCGATCACGATATGCATCGAACCACCGACGGTGTAACCTTTCACTTGGGACATCTGAAAACATTCAAGAACGACACCTTGGCTAGAAAAAGCAGCGTCACCATGAATTAAAATTGGAATAACGGATTTGCGATCTTTTGTATCTTGCCGACGTCGTTGCGCGGCTCGGGCCATTCCTAAAACAACGGGGTTCACAGCTTCTAAGTGCGAGGGGTTGTAAGCCAAAGTCACTTGGCAAAGTCCATTCGCAGTTTCTTTTTGTGCAACATATCCCAAATGGTATTTAACATCGCCGTCAAAATCTTCTAAAGGTTCGACCATCTCAGTGGGACCGTTAAAGTCTGCAAAAATATATTCCAAGGCTTTGCCCATGAAATTAGCAAGGACGTTGACTCGACCGCGATGGGCCATGCCAATCATAATCTCTTGCGCTTTTAAGGTCGTGCTTTTTTGAACCACTGTTTCAAGCATGGGCAGAAGAGCATCGCCCCCTTCAATGGAAAATCGCTTTGTCCCTACATATCTTGTATGAATAAATTTTTCTAAAGATTCAGCCCGAGTGACCGATGCAAAGGCGCCTTTTTTTTCATCGGCCGTCAATTTGAACAAGGGACCTTCGGTTTCAAATTCTTTGATAAACCAGTTGCGCACTTCAGGCAAAGCTTCAGCGGCTTGAATAGAAATTTTTCCGCAATAAACTTGGCGAAGATGCTGCACGATCTCGCGCAAAGTGGAATTAGGTTTATTAACGATACCACCAATTTGAAATTTCTTATCGAGGTCGGCATCGCTCAGTTGGTAGCGGGTTAAAGACAGCTGATCTGAGGGTGTCGGAGTGTTCGTGAGGGGATCCAGGCTGGCTTCTAGATGCCCATAATTTCTGTAAGCTGAAATCAAATGATAAACATCGAGCTCTTTTTCAGAAAGGCCAAAGCTGCCATCAGAGGCGAAATCAACACCTTCAAAAAATTTTCTCCAGTCGGGCGTGACACTGTCTGGATTTTGTTGAAAACTTTGGTAAAGACTTTCGATATATTCAAGGTTGGCCCGCGTCGGATTCATGGTGGTTCCTTTTTAATAAAGCCCGCACAATTTTCCAAATTCTTGCGAATCTGTCAAATATATGCAATGTATGATAGCGCCAAAAGCGTGTTCTTTGTACCACTGTTTGGGATCGGCAAATTTTGCCGCGTCCTTCAGGCAGGACGCCTTCGATTGAGGAGACTTGAAAATGTATAAACTGGTTGTTATTCGTCACGGTGAGAGCGAGTGGAATAAAGAAAATCGATTCACGGGGTGGCAGGACGTCGAGTTGTCAGAGAAAGGTCGAGCCGAAGCGGTCAAGGGCGGCAAGGCTTTAAAAGATCGCAATTTCGAGTTCGATCAAGTCTACACCAGCGTCCTCAAACGCGCGATTCACACCATGAACTATGTTCTGAGCGAGCTTGATCAGGTTTGGTTGCCTGTGACAAAGGACTGGCGCCTTAATGAACGGCATTATGGAGCTTTGCAAGGATTGAACAAAGCTGAAACTGCGGCTCGACATGGCGAAGAACAAGTTAAAATTTGGCGAAGAAGTTATGACGTTCCGCCTCCTCCTATGGAGCTCAGTGACCCCCGTCATCCTAGAAACGACCGTCGCTATCAAGATGTTGATGCCAAACTGTTACCGGCTTGCGAAAGCTTAAAAGATACAGTGGCTCGCTTTTTACCCTTGTGGAAAAATCAAATTTCCCAAGAAATGAAGAAAGGCCGTCGGATATTAATCGTCGCCCACGGAAATAGTCTTCGCGCCCTGATGCAGCACTTAGAAAACATGTCCCCTGATGAAATTATGGGCGTTAATATGCCGACGGGTATTCCCTTGTGTTTTGAGCTTGATCATAACTTTAAAGTTTTAAAAAAAGAATTTATCGGTGACCCCGATGAAGTCAAAGCGGCGATGGAAGCTGTCGCTAATCAAGGCAAAGCAAAGTAAGCAGACCTAAAAAAAACAGAGATATGAAGATGCCGTCATAAGGCTCTTTTATCGACCTCTGATCACATTGACAATTCGAAATTAAGAATCAAATTGTCAGTCAGTGGATGTGATATGAGAGGAGGTTTTTATGCGCTCATTATCTCAAATCAGACCGATGAGAACCCTTGGTTCTTGGAATCAGTTCGACGATATTTTCAACGAATTCGATAACAGCTTTTTTAACACTCCGGCCCTTAGCTCGGCGTTCAGTCCGGCGATGGATGTGGAAGAAAAAGAAGGTGTTTATCTGATCACCGTCGATCTTCCTGGAATTAAGAAAGAGGATATAGAAATCCATGTTTCAGAGAGGACTTTAACAATTTCAGGAGAGAGGGTTAAAGAAAAAAAAGGACAGGGCCACTACTTTGAAAGAAGTTATGGTCAATTTGCTAGGTCGATCACTTTGCCAGAAAATGTGAAGGCGGACGACATTGAAGCTGAATACGAAGATGGAGAGTTAAAACTTCTACTTCCTAAGGCTGAATTGGCGAAAGCAAAAACAATCCAAGTGCAATCTGGTCACACTGGCGGTCTTCTTAAAAAGTTTTTTGGCACGGGCTCAGATCCCGAGTCGAAAACTGAATCTAAGGGGACTGAAAATAAGTCCGAAAATAAGATGGGAGACGCTCAGAAACATTGAAGTCTGAAAAACTTCACCTGAGAGTTCCACCTATCCAAGCCCGGCCCGCCAGCCGGGCTTTCTATTTTATTGTCAGTTTATCAAAACTAGATTAGTTCAGAAGGCTATGGCAAAGACTCTTTACACGCACATCTCAGAACTTCTGACTTTGGAAAAAGCCCAAGCTAAAAAGGGTCGTTTCATTCAAGAAAAAGATTTAGATTTTCACCAAAAGATGGCGATCTTAGTCAATCAGGGTCAAATCGAGTGGATCGGTCCCCAGAAAAATATTCCTCGAAAGTGGGCGGCTCAGAAAATCAAAGAGAAATCTTTGAAGGGTTTGACTGTTTTACCAGGTTTTATTGAATGCCATACTCACACGGTGTTTGCGGGATCAAGGTCTGCTGAATTTGAACTTAGAAACTGCGGCGTTAGTTATCAAGAAATCGCAGCGCGTGGCGGGGGCATTTTATCCACTGTCAAAGCAACTCGAAAGTGTTCGATCCCTGAACTTGTCAAACTTTCTGACAAGCGTGTTCAAGAATTTCTGCGACAAGGCGTCACCACCTTAGAAATCAAATCGGGCTATGGTCTGTCATTAAAAGATGAAATTAAATCCTTACAAGTGATTCAGAAAATTTCAAAACTAAAAACGGTTTCAACCTTTTTAGGGGCTCATGCGAAGCCTCAAGAATTTGAATCTTACGAAAAGTATTTAATTTTTTTGGCCGATGAAGTGTTACCTGTTATTAAAAAAAAGGGCCTTGCCGAGCGAGTTGATATTTTTATCGAAAAAGATTTTTTCCCCTTAGAGGCTTCGCGCGCCTATATAAAGAAAGCTCAGGCCTTAGGTTTTGCAGTGACCATCCACGCCGACCAGTTGTCGTTAAGCGGCGGAACTCTAGCTGCGGTGGATTTAAAAGCGGTGTCCGCTGATCATGTGATTCAAATTAAAGACGCTGAAATAAAAAAAATCGCGATGTCTGAAACAACGGCGGTACTTTTACCGGCCGCCGATCTTTATATGAAATGCAATTATCCACCGGCGCGAGCTTTGATTGAAGCCGGCGCGCGAGTCGCTTTAGCGACGGATTTTAATCCAGGAACAAGTCCGACGCAGGATCTTTCTTTGGTGGGATTACTGGCCCGCTTAGAAATGAAAATGACTTTGCCGGAAGTGATTAGTGCCTACACCCTTGGTGCCGCCTATGCTTTAGGAAAACAAGATCAGCGAGGTTCTTTAGTGGTTGGCAAAGATGCTGATTTTATTTGCATCGATGGTTTATGGACCGATCTATTTTACTCAGCAGGTAGCACTCTTGTGCGGCAGGTGATAATAGACGGAAAAATAAGCCATATTAATTCGTAGCGTTACAAATTTAAGAATCTTACAAATTCCATTGCTTTGAGTTCCCCTTTCTTCCTAGTCTTAGCTTATCCGAAGGTTTTTTCTCATCTCGGAAGAGAAAGGTTGCCATGAAGGCGAGTTACTCAAACCTAATGCAATCCAAGTACTTTAGTCCGGCTTTTAATTCGGCTATTTTTGATGGTCCCTTGCGAATTTACTTTGCTCAGTTTCACGAATCAATGGCTTTAAAAATTTACTTTATGGCCCAACAGAAATTGACCAGTGAATTGGTGCGAGCCAAAGAAGTTTCAAAAGCAGCTCAGGCCAATATTTTGGTGATGATTTATCCGACCGAAGATAGCTTTGAAAGCACTTTTGAAAATCACACGGTGGACGGCAAGATTATTGTTGAAGCATGGAATGATGATATCGTTATTGGTCTGCGTGGACCCCTGGAAGACTCTGAACTGGATCGACTGGTGCAAACTTTATCAAGCGTGATGAAGCAGTGGGCTCCAAGAAGTCAGATCTCAGCCATTGCTGCTGAAATCTGAGCGCCATGAAATTAGTTTCTCAATCAGGTCAGATTGTCGTGGAATACGTTTTGCTTTTAGTCATCGCGGTGTCGATGTCAGCTTTAATCGTTCGACAACTTGGCAGCCGTGATGAGCAAAACCCTGGCGTCCTTGTTGAAAAATGGCATAAGATTCAAGTTGAAATAGGTCGGGATATTCCTGATCAATGCACAGGCGCTGGTTGTAATCATTAGCCAATAAGTCGCAAATTTTAATTACAGATAAATTGATTTTCGTTTCTTAAGCTCTGTCACTAGTGCCGCCTGCATCTTTTCTTGAATATCAAAGCAGATTTCATAAACCAACTCATTGTCATCAGCGGCTTCCGGGGGATGTGGTAAAAGAAGGGGCGGTAAAAAAATAATTTTCCACCGGGCTGGTAAAGGCAAAATATTTAATGGCATGGGAATAACGACGCCTTTTAGAAAGCGAGTAAATTTTAATTGGTTTAAGGTGATATGGGTTTCTTCAGCACCGATGACTAATGTTGGAATGATCGGGCTGCCAGTTTGTAAAGCCATACGAACAAATCCGCGTTTGAACTCTTGCAGCTGATATTTTTCGCGAGTCGGTTTAAAATTACCTTGTTCGCCTTCGGGGAAAAGAACAATCAGATTATTTTTTTTTAAAGCTTGGATGCCATTATCAAAGGTCGCTTCAGTAAAGCCTAATTTTTGCGCTGGCACCGAGGTCGTTTCAGTTAGAAACCAAAAGTGATGGGTCATCACCCTTGGAATTCGGCGTGCTTCTTTTTGCAAAATCATCGCTAAAACAACCGCATCAAATCCCAAATAGCCTGAATGATTAGGTGCCACAATGGCTGGGCCTTTTTTGGGAACATTTTCTAGACCTTCGATCTCCAGTCTAAAATATTTTTTCATGATCTCGGCCAGCCAGCGGGGCAAGACACGGTAAATTAAGGTGTCGGGATCTAGAGATTTCAGCCCAAAAATTTTTTCGTTGGGTTTCTTAAAAAAATTAATCATGATGAAATAGGTGAGGTTTGTTGATGTCTTCTTATATCATGGCGATTGATCAGGGAACAACCAGTACAAGAACTTGCTTGTTCAACCAAGCCGGAAGTCTTGTCGCTCAGGCCAGCGAAGCCTATCCTCAAATTTATCCAAAACCAGGTTGGGTGGAACATGACCCTGAGGATATTTGGAGAACCACCATCAACACAATGAAAAAAGCGATGGATCAATCTGGAATTGCTGGATCGCAAATTCTTTGTCTTGGAATCACAAACCAGCGAGAGACCGTCCTGGTTTGGGATAAGGACTCAAGCAAACCGATTTACAACGCGATTGTCTGGCAATGTCGCAGGACTCAGGATACTTGCGAAAAATTAAAGAAAACTAAAAAAGATAAAATGATCACTCGAAAAACCGGATTAGTGGTTGATCCTTATTTTTCAGGATCCAAGATTCAATGGATATTGAAAAATGTTTCTGGAGCTAAATCTTTAGCACAGAAAGGTCAATTGCGAGCGGGTACGATTGATACTTTTATTTTATGGCGTCTGACCCGGGGGCGATGTCATAAAACGGATGTCAGCAATGCTTCAAGAACTATGCTGATGAATTTGCAAACTTTGAACTGGGATCCTGAACTTTTAAAAATTTTTCAGATTGAGCCTTCTTTGCTTCCGGAAATTACTTCAAGCTCGGGCCTCTTTGGAAAAACAGTCGGGTTGGGTTTTCTTCCTGATGGAATTCCGATCACAGGAATTGCGGGTGATCAGCAAGCGGCTCTTTTTGGGCAAGCGGGCTTCACTGCGGGTGAAGTCAAATGCACTTTCGGAACTGGCAGTTTTATTTTGTTAAACACGGGGACCGCAATTGTCAGGTCAGCTTCAAAATTACTTTCGACAGTGGCCTGGCAGCTGCAAGGTCAAAAGCCAATTTATGCCCTAGAAGGCGGAGCCTTTGTTTGCGGGGCCGCGGTTCAATGGTTGCGAGATGGGCTGGGGCTTATCGAAAAAAGTTCTGACATTGAAAGTTTAGCGGCCTCCGTGATCGATACAAATGGCGTTGAGTTTGTCCCTGCACTGACCGGACTGGGTGCGCCTCATTGGCGAGCCGAAGCTCGCGGGGTGATCACAGGGCTGACTCGTGGGTCGAACAAAGCGCATTTGGCTCGGGCCACGTTAGAAGCGATGGCTTTACAAAATGTAGAAATTTTAGAGGTCATGCAAAAAGATTTAGGAAAAAAAATAAAGTCTATCAAAGTTGATGGCGGTGCTGCGATAAATAATTTGTTGATGCAAATTCAAGCCGACTTTTCAGGTGTTCAAGTTGTGCGTCCGAAAAATATTGAAACGACAGCTTTAGGGGCTGCTTATTTTGCTGGCCTTGGGGTTGGGTTATGGAAATCAAAAGAAGAAATTCTTAAGATTTGGCAAATGGACCATGAATTTAAAGTTCATATGAATCAAAAAACCAGGGGGGCTCGACTTCAACGTTGGCGAAATGCAGTGGTGAAGGCGTGATGGAATCTTTTAAGCCCCTTCGGCCCGAAGAAAAACAAAGGCTGATTTCTCAAGCTCAGGCTTTTGAGGCCTCGGTGTATTTTAAATTTGCAGACTCTCCGGTGTTTAAAACCCAAGCGCTTCCCTCGGGTTCAAAAAAATTAATTTCTTGCCCGAGGCCGACCAAGTTATCTATCAATCAGTCTAACAAACCGGTGACTTTAAATTTTGTCATTAACTCTGAGATTTATTTCCTCGTTACGGTGATTAAGATCGATCAAAGGAAAATCCATTTTAATATTGATACAGATATTTTTCACCTGGCTCGGCGTAAAAATCGCCGGCTTAAAATTCCGCATGATTATGAAGCTCACTGGATGATCAAACGGTTGGGCGGGCAAATGGCCTTTTTAAGGGGTATCTTGACTGATATTTCTGATGGGGGATGTCGGGTGGCTTTAAATACAGAGTTACCTTTGGTGCGAGTCGATCAAGCGATCGAGGGAACTTTAAGAATAGGCTCAAGACTACCTATCGATGTGCAAGGAAAAGTCATTTACCACAAGTTGCATGTTCGAAAAGAGCATAAACAAATTTTTGGAATTCAGTACACCGATTTAGCGCCGACAGCGCAAAGGCGAATCAATGCGACAATGCTGGATTTAGAACGAGAACTTTTTTTAAAGATCCTGGAGTAATTTATGTCGATGGGTGCTTCGATTAAGCAAGGAATGTTTCGCAAGATTCATCAATCCGAAAAAAAACGGATGGTGGCTTCCCTTGCTGAACATCGTACAGCCCTGGTTATTCGCGGCGCCAAGGACGAAATCTTTAACATGATGTCGGACGGAGCAGAAGGCGATAAGCTTTTAAAATGCCGAATTATTTTTGGAGGCTTAGTTCCTGAAAAAAGTCAGTCGGTGGTCGTTAATTTTATCTTTGGATACGAAAGATATTTCTTTCGTGGCGAGATGTCTTTGTCAGAAGGTAAATTTTATATCGACACAACCTCAGACTTTTACATTTTACAAAGGCGCAAGGCCGCTCGACTGGTGATGCCACCTGAATTTCCTTGCGGATTTAATTTGATTGAACATCGTAAAAAAAATGTTTTCTACGAACTTAAAATTATTGATTTTAGCAGTGGCGGCGTCAAAGTTTGGTTTCCCTTGTTTGAACCTGAATTTGTCACTGGTGAAGAGATCAAAGGCGTGATTCACTTGGGCCTTCGTCGGCCTCTGAATATGGATGGAAAAGTCAGGCATGTCATACGCCAAGAAACGGGCGACCGAACTGGCCAAGTTTTTGGAGTTCAATTTGATGCTGGAAATAAAATTATGGAAGTGAAACTGTTAACCATGTTTATGGACTTACAACGAGAGATATTTTTGAAGTACTCAAAGTAGTCAATTTCTTTAAATTTATTTGCGAGGAAGAAATTGGTCCGAGTCTTTAAGAATCTGTGTCATATTTCTTAACCGTGCCGTAAAGGACCTCATCATACTCGAGGCCCAAATTGGTAAATCTCCTAAGAGCTCTTCGTAACCGCTTTCTGAAACTTTGATCAAAGATACTTTTGAAAGGGCTTGGGCTGATGCCGATCTGGGTTTGTTATCTAGTAAAGCAAATTCACCAAAAGACTCTCCGGCTTCGACCGTTAAAATATTAAGTCTTTTACCGACGTTATTTTTAGTGAAAATTTGAACTTTGCCAGTTTCAATGATGTAAAAATGGGATTCAATATCGCCTTCAAAAAAGATGTAATCGCCCTCTTCAAAAGTCTCTTTTAAGATATCGTTTTTTGAAGCCACTGAAAACCCTCCGTTGTCATTTCTGAGCAATGACTCGGCTTAATTCTCGCACATTTTTGATAAAAGTAATCTTTTTTTCTGGAGATAGCTTCAAAGTTTCAAGATGTTTTTTATTTGAAAAAGGCAGTACAAAGTTTGAAAAACCCAATTTGTCGGCCTCACGGATTCGGACATCAACAAAAGACACCCCGCGGATTTCGCCGGTCAGACCCACTTCGCCAAAAAAAACAGTATTGGGATCCAGCTCCTGCCGGGACTCTGTGGAAAGAATAGCTGCTGCGACGGCGACATCTGCTGCGGGCTCAATCAGCTTAAGGCCTCCGACGACATTCACGTAAATATCAGAGTGGGCCAAGCGAAGGTCCAGGTGGCGATCTAAAACAGCGGTTAATAAATGCAATCGATTCAAGTCAATCCCTAATGAAGTTCGTCGTGGCATGGCCATTTGTGTGGATAAAGTTAAAGCTTGGACCTCACATAAAAGGGGTCGCGTTCCCTCGACAGATGCAAATATCGCTGACCCTAATGAGTGAGTCGATCTTTCTTCCAAGAATAATTCCGAAGGATTTGTGACTTCCTCTAGCCCCTCTGAGCTCATTTGGAAAACGCCAAGTTCAAGAGCTGCGCCGAAGCGATTTTTTAATGAGCGCAATAATCGAAAATTGTAAGATGTGTCGCCATCAAAAGACAAAACACAATCCACCATATGTTCCAAAACTTTCGGCCCCGCAATCGAGCCATCCTTTGTCACATGTCCGATTAAAATAACGGTGATCCCTTGCTGCTTTGCTAGGGTCATAAGGTGGCCAGCACTTTCGCGCACTTGTGAAACGGAACCTGGGGCCGATTGAATTTCAGGCAAGTAGACAGTTTGAATCGAATCAACGACTAAGACGTCAGGCCGCTTGGCTTTGGCTAATTCTAAAATTGAATTGAGCTGACTTTCGGCCGCAATTTCAATCAGCGGACTTTTGATGTTCAAACGGTGGGCCCGGTGACTGGTCTGAGCGACACTTTCTTCCCCTGACACGTAAAGAACCTTATGATTGTTTTTAGCTAAACCGCCAGCCATCTGTAATAGTAATGTTGATTTGCCGATGCCAGGGGCCCCGCCTAAAAGCACAAAGCTGCCCTCGGCCAAGCCGCCTCCTAAGACACGATTGAATTCTTCAAGGCCCGTATTAAAACGCTTCATCTGAATTTGTTTGGGACTTTGGTCTAGGGACATGGTTTCTACAGAAGTGCTGGAACTCGTCGACCAACCTCGGCCCTGGGAAGGACCCTCGGTGAAAGTTTCTTCAACAAAAGAGTTCCAGGCGCCACAGTCACTACAGCGGCCTTCCCATCGAGCTCTTTGTGCGCCACAGTTCTGACAAGTAAAAATTGTTTTTGTCTTCGATTTTGCCATGTTTCTCGCTATCATTAAAGAATCCAACTTACAAGGAATGTGTGATGGGAAAAACGATCTTCCTTTCTATGTTTTCGCTGCTTGCTAGTGCGTTTTTATCGCCGACACCTTCCGAAGCTCGGCGACTTCCCAGTTCAGAAGCCAGCGATCTTTTCGAACGGGTTCGCGAATCCGTGCGGAAAAATAAATTTCCTGAAGCCCAAGCCCTTTTAGAAAAAGAATTAATGAAGTCGCCGCCTTCAGAGTCGCAGGATCTGATGAAGTTTCAATTGGCCTATTTTTATTTCAATGCCCAACAGTTTGAAAAAAGCGCTTTGATCTTTCATGAGTTTTTGCAGCTGCCAAGTAAAATTGAGGATTATGGTCACTATTATTTAGCACAAAATTATTTAAAGCTCGGAAAAGATCGCGAAGCAGAGGCCGAGCTAAAAAAAATTGAAAAAATGTCGCCGAATTTAAAATTGAAAAATGAATCTCAGCTCGATTTAGCTATGTTAGACTTAAAACAAAAAAAATTCCGAGAAGCGAAAGGGCGATTGATATTTTTAGAAAAAAGAGCCCGCGGGACCGATCGTTACCCAGAAGTGATATACCAGTTGGCGGTGGCTGAAAAGGGCACTCAAGATCAACTGCATGCCTGCCAATGGATTAAAAAAATCTATGAAAAATATCCTGCTTTTGAAAGAACTCAAGGCTGGGGTTCAGATCTTTATGAAAATAAAATGAACGGTGAAAGCTCGCATTGTTATGGTCATTTGGAAAATTTTAAGGCTCGGGTGCGATACTTAATGTGGAATGGCTTGGATGAAAAAGCTCAAAGTGAAATCACCCAAGTGAAAACAAATTTAGCCCGTGAAAATAAATACTCGGCCGACGAGTTGCAGGCGAACTTCTTTTTGCAGGAAGGTGAGACTAAAAAAGCCTTAGACTTATTACAGCCTTACTATTCCGCCTATAAATTCAATTTCTCATTCCTGATTTTGTTTGCCTCAGCCGCTGCCCGCAGCGGAGAGGTTCAATGGGCCGTTGGCTCCTATTATGAAGCTTACAAGCTCAGTCCTAAGTCGAAACAAGGAAGGCAGGCTTTGTATCAAGCCGCTTTTCTAAGCTATCAATTTCAAGATTATGATGGAGCCGGGCGAAGATTTCGTGAATTTTTAAAAGTCTATCCAAAATCAGGTCTGACTCGAGATGCAAATTGGAACCTAGCTTGGCTGCAATATTTAAAAGGTGACTTCAAAGGAGCTTATCAGGGGTTAACAAAGCTCAGCGAAACCCATGTGGGTCGGAGGCAAAAAAATTCAGAAGATCGGATCGAATATTGGCGCGCCATGAGTTTGTATCGCTTGGGGAAAGTCGACCAGGCCCGTCCTCTTTTTGAAAGGCTCTCAAAAGATAAACTGCTGGGCTATTATTCGATTGCATCGAATGCCCGCTTAAAAAAAATATCTGAAACCAGTTCCTTTGGAAATCTTCCCCGTGGAAGTAGTGAAAGCGGTCGGCGATTGACAAGATTTTCTTGGAGCGAATTTTTGATCGCGTCCCCGGATGGCGAAGCCTCGAGGTCCAGTGCCGAAGAGTCCGAGTCAGAAGAAAATGTCACGATCGCGCAGTACTCCAGCGATGAACAGGAGGGCGACGAAGCCGATTCTGATGGCGTTCAAGTAAACGGCAAATCGCAGATTGGTGACAGTGGACTTTCTGATTTTAAAACGCCTGCTTTAGCTGACCGATTCGAAAAAGCCCGAGATTTAATGGTCGTGGGACTTGATGAATGGGCCAAATGGGATCTTTTTGAGATTGAACGACAGACTAAAAATAAAGACTACCTTCGAACTTTGATGAACGAATACAAAATAGTCGGCCACTATCATCGCTCCTCTTATTTAGGACAAAGTATTTTTGCACCGGCCAGAGCAGCGCAAGGCATTGAAGGCGTGCGATTTCTATGGGAGTTTGCGTATCCAAAAGCCTACGCTGAAAATGTTGAGCCTTCAGCCAAAGAATTTAAAATTCCTTCCGAACTTGTTTGGGGAATTATGAAAGCGGAAAGTCAGTATCGCCGTGATGCAATTTCACCTGTTGGAGCTTTAGGTTTAATGCAGATCATGCCATTCACAGGAAAAAAAGTGGCCCAGCTTTTAAATCAAACCAGTTTCAAAGCGTCCATGTTGTTAGAACCAACTCATGCCGTTCGAATTGGTTCCCGTTATTTAGCAAGACTGATGCAAAACTTTGATCAAGAAATTCCGTTTGTCGCTGCCGCATACAATGCGGGACCGCATCGGGTCAGGAATTGGATTGCGAACTTTGGTACTTTAGAGATGGATGAATTTATCGAACACATTCCATTTTTAGAAACAAGAAATTATGTCAAACGGGTTGTCTCAAATTCCTTTGTCTATGGAAAGCTATATAGTGTCAGCAAAGATTTTCCTTTGCGGCTCTCTGATCCCATTAAAATGAAAGTCGATCAAACTTTTTTATCTAAAGAATCATGGGATGAAATTTAAAACGCTGTTAAAATTCTTATTCAGTGTTTGGTTATTGATTTCGGTCAACTTTTTCCTGGTCCGTCAACTGCCCGGCAGTCCCTTAGATCGTTTAGAGTCTTTGAATCCAGCTGTCGATCAACGTTGGATGAAAGATCTTGGGTTAGATATGTCTTGGCCTGAACAATATTTTCATTACGTCCAACAGATTTTTAAAGGTGATTTAGGGCCGTCTATTTCCTTCCCTGGAAACTCCGTCGTTGAATTGATGGCTCAGCACTGGCAAGTGACCGCAGGTTTAAATCTTTTAGCACTTCTAGCTGTTTTTATTTTGTGTGGATTATTTATTTCGGGTCAGCTTTTAAATCCTGCGGGTAAAATCGCAAAAATATTTTATGCCATCAGCTTAGCCGTTATTTCAGCGCCAAGTATCTTGCTAGCCCCGCTGCTGATTTTAGTTTTCAGCGTTTACGCCGGTTGGATTCCAGCCGCTTTTTTATCGACGCCCAAACATTATATTTTGCCCTGTCTTGTTTTAGCTCTTAGGCCGGCGGTGTTTTTGTCTCGAACCCTGATTTCTTTTATGCAGGAGGAACTTTTAAAGGATTATGTACGCACGGCTAAGGCAAAGGGGCTTTCGCCGGCAAGGATCCTGATGAAGCACATTCTTAAAAATTCATTGGTGCCAATCTTGGGATCCTTGGGACCCTTGTGTGTCAGTTTAGTTTCGGGCTCAGCCTTTATAGAGATTCTTTTTGCCATTCCTGGCTTGGGCGGACTTTTTATCGAGTCTTTACGTCAAAGAGATTATTTTTTAAGCTCAGGTCTGGTGTTAGCTTTCGGAACCGTTTTGATTTTTCTGACTTTATTTTTTGAATCGCTCAGTCGGCGGGTGGATGCTCGTTTGGCGGAGAATTTATGAAAATACTTTGTAAAAAGATTTGTCAGGGTTATTTACTGATCTGGGTGTCCATCACTCTTCTTTGGAAAGTGACTGGAGTTTTAAGCCCCATGAATCCGTCGACAGGAAATATTCTCCTCAGCCCGAGCTTGACGCATATTTTTGGCACAGATGCTTTAGGTAGGGATTTGGCCGGAAGAATTTTAGAAGGTGGATTTGTTTCTTTTGTCGTTAGCTTTTTTGCGTCCTCCTTAAGTCTTCTTGTCGCCGTGTCAGTAGGGGTTGTGTGGACCTGGTTTAAACCCAAAGATTTTTTAGTCCTGCTGCTGATGGATTTACTGCAGGCCATTCCTGCTTACATTACGTCGACTTTGATTTTTCTTTTGATTCAAGCCACCTCTTCCTCTCCGTTGGGAACTATCGTCGCTCTGATTTTTGCGTTGGCCTTTACCCATTGGATGACTCCAGCCCGAATTCTTCGAGGTCGGACTTTGCAATTACAAAGCTCGACATTTATTGAAGCCAGTCGGGGAATGGGGGCCACTCAATGGCATCTTCTACGAACCCATTTAAGCAGCCATATCAAAGATCATTTTTTAATTTTGTGGGCTTTGCAGCTGCCAATTCTTCTTATGTATGAAAGCTTTATGAGCTTTATCGGCTTTGGCATCGAGTCTCCGTACACAAGCTGGGGACTTTTGCTTCAAGACGGATGGAGATTTTTAGGAGATTATCCACATTTACTGTTGGGCCCGGGACTTGTGCTTTTTACGGTCTTGCTGTCCGCGCATTATTTAATTGATCAGTCTCGCCAGCCAGATAATCTGAAGTCGCGTTAAACCCAACCCTAAAAAAACCTTTCTAAAGTTGAGGTCGAAGAGCTTCCTTTGCTTTACAAGCGTGCCCGCCGATTCTATGATTTCAGCATGAGATTTTTTTTAAGCCTACCAATATTAGTTTCTAGTTGTTTTGCTTTTGGTTTTCAAAATTCCGAAGAGGGACTAAACTCTCAGGTGGATTTTTTGAGACAGCTGGTGTCTGTCAGTTCTGGAACAAATGATATTGATGGAGTGGGAAAGGTTCAGGACATCTTGGCTCAGGAGCTTAAAAAAATCGGCTTTACCATCCAAGAGCTGCCGTCTGAAGATCCGAAAATAAAATCGAAACAATGGGTGGCTACAAAACTAGGAAAAACCCAGAAATTTATAACTTTTATTGGCCATGCGGACACCGTTTTTGAGAAACTAAACCACTTTGAAATATCTGCTGATGGAAAGACAATCAAAGGTTCTGGGGTTGGTGATGATAAGGGAGGGCTTTCGGTGGGACTGTACGCCCTTCGCGATCTTATTAAACAAAACCCATCTCTTAATTATTCACTGCGGTTTGTGATGTCACCTTCAGAAGAAACAGGATCCGTCGGCTACCGTGAATTACTAAGGATATTTTCTAAAGATTCGGCCTTAATTTTAGGACTGGAGCCAGCATTAGAAAATGGTGCTATTGTTAACGCTCGAAAAGGAGTTCGTTGGTATTTAATTAAAGTGACGGGGCTCGAGGCTCACGCCGGAGTTAATCCCGAAGCTGGTGTGAATGCTTGTCAGCAATTGTCCTACTTCGTCGACAAGATCATGGCCCTCAGTGATTTTAAATCCGGAAACACAATCAGCGTTGGCCACATTGAAGGTGGCAAAGATAAATTTAATATTGTTTGTGGGTCAGCCGAAGCAAAGATTGATTTTAGATTTGTGGATCATCAGTCAAGAGACAGAATTCATACGAAGATAGAAGCTATCCTAAAAAAAATCACGGTGCGATCGCAAAAAAATAAAATAGATTCGAAAGTAGATTATCAAATTATTACTGAGGTTCCACCGTTTGCGGCTTCGGTTCAAAGTCAGAGTTTGATCAAACGATATCAAAAAATAATTCAAGATATTGAAGGTCGAGAGGTGAAAGCTGTGCTGACCGGCGGGGCGGCGGATCTAAATTACATGAGCGGCGGTTCCGGATTTATGCTGGACGGGCTGGGGCCCGTCGGTGGCGGATATCACACGATTGATGAGTACATCGAAACATCTTCCTTGGCTTCGCGAACCGAGGTGCTGTCTCGATTTTTAAATGCCTTTGATCGCGATGAGTTTAAAAAATAAAACCTCGATCTTAAAGTCACTCAATGAGACCGTATTGATTCGGAATGCCGACCGGATTCCCGAGCATATTTAAATTTATTATGAGCCGAGCAAAGAATCCTTAAGTTCTCAAAAGAATTGTCCCCACCAGCCCAGACAGGCTGAATATGATCCACTTCCAAAAACCGCAGGCTTCCACAAATTCGATTCGTCAGCGGATCTTTAAACTGACAGCACTGATCCTTTTGTAAAATAGATTTCCTAATATGAGTCGGAATCAATGAACGGGTGAAGGGCGTCACTTCCGTAACGGGAGTGAATTCAATTTGAGGCTTTTGTTTAATTTTAGTTCTGCGATGGACTTCTTTTTCCGCCAAAGTGGTGATCAGCTCAGCCCATTTGGAGTCTTCCAACGAGTGCGACATGAAGCCTCTGGCTTTTTCCAATAATGCCATTTGTTCTTTAGAAAAAGTAATTGTTAAAGTCACCGATTCGTTTTGGTGAATCCTTTCTTTTTCTTCCGTGATCACTTCCAGATTTAATTCCTTCGCCAAAATAAGCTCAGTTTGATTTTGCGTCGTGTTTTCGATTTTCTTTAAAAGTTCACGCTTTTCAGCCGTGGGAACTTTACGGGCTTCTTGTTTTTGGGTGCTTCGAATGGCCTGTTGGACTTGCGAGAGCTGCGATAAATTAAGCGAGCCGTCTTCAAGTTTACTAGCAATTTCTGGAACCTCACGAAGAAGTCTTGCCGATTCGATTCTTCGAGCCGCCGCAGACGGGCTGTATCCAAAGACTTTTACTAAATATTCAAAAAGACTAGGGTAAGCCCTTTCAAGATAAATCTTTCTTAGGTCGATCTCAGAAATGCATTCTAAAACCAAATGCGTGATTTTTCGTTCAGTTTGCACAAGCTTGCTAAACCTATTCATCAGGTCTGTGTTTGAAAGAGTTCGTAATTCCATTTCATACCTCCGATACGGTAGGGAATTTTAAATTCCCAAAGATATAGCATGCATTTTAAAGGGTGAATTTTTTGCTTTTTGTTTTTATGTTCTACTGTTTAAGAACTTTCAATAGTTAGTTTGTAAGGCAGTAGCAAGGCGACTATGAGCCGCGCCGTTCATTTTCGCCAAGGACCTTGATGCAAAATATTCATTCGAACAGCTAGGCTTTTAAGAACTCAAAAACCTTGTCAAATATTAATTTAATTAAAAATATAATTTAAATTATATTTTACGCATTCGGCCAAAGTAACTTATCGTATATCCAGTGCGGTCCGGTGACATTTTTTCGTCCAACCGGAAACCTTCAGACTCTTCCGTCGACGGCGGCGCCTCAGCGACATGCAAAATTATTTCTTTAAATCCGAAAGCTTAAGATCGCCTTTTTCATTGAAGGGAATTCTTAATAAACCAGTTTTGACTGTCCCTGAAATTTGATACGGTGTAGATCCGCTTTGCAGTAACCCGGCCACCGAATCTGAAAGATCAGTGAATTTAATTGGGGTGGGGACGGCCACTTTGGCGGATGAATTGGCTGGAAGCACGACAGTTTGATTGAGCGTGCCGCTTTTAAACTGTTTATAGTTTAACTTCACCGAATAATCCACCTGATCAATTTTAACGTCCACTGAATTCGGATTTTTCACCAACAAGTTGAAAATCAGCGTAGCCTCAAGCATTGAAGGACTGTTCATATCGATATTCACTATTTACTTTTGGGTCCGGGCTTAGTGCTATTCACAGTTTTACTGGCTGCTAATTACCTGGTCGATCAAGTTCGCAAGCAAGACGATTTGAAAAATGCACAATAGTTAATGAGTCAATTCGGTCGAGTGCCAGCAAAACTGATCGCCGTCATT
>JAYWEQ010000129.1:0-57647 GCA_043779185.1 Pseudobdellovibrionaceae bacterium | reverse complement strand
CCGACATGATCGGCTGAGCTTTTAATAAAATGACAGGCGGGGTTGTTGACACTGGTGTTGATGCGCCTGAATCTGCGACTTTAACCAAAAAAGAACCTTCAGCTGAAGGTCCCGAATCTTGAAAATTTAAAAACAAATTATCATTTTCCTCAGCTTGGTTTGACTCCGCTGAGTTGTCCTCTAAATGTGAAGCTTCGCTGCCGTCTTTTAATTCTAAGCTAAAAAGTGGCGCAGCTTGGTCGGCTTTTGAAAGGAAACTTTGGCTCCAGGCTTTTAAAAGGACCGGTGAACACAAAGCAAAACAAACAGGGATCGCTGGATTAAAATCCATTGGTTTTTCAATGCAGCCAACAAATAAAACGCCATCCCATTCACCCACAGGTAAACATTCGCAGCTCCATGGATGGGTGTTCTGCCAGCGTTGCCATAAGTTCATATCGGGGCTGTTCATTTGAAAGTAGTCATTGTGAAGGATGACCAAGTTGAATTGCACTTGGGCCCAGACCAAATAATCTTCAGTCTGGACGATTTTCTGATTCAAAACAAAGGCTGTGAAACTTAAGTTTTCGGTCTGTTTTGAAAAAGATTCCCTAGCCGCCTCAAGCTGAGGGGTTAATTCGGGATGGGACTGAAAATATTGGCAAATACTCATCTTCTTTATTTTCGGCAAAAAGCGTGGATTTCCTTAAGGTTTTTAGATCTTTTATGGTCTGGGTTTAGATCTTTATCTAAAGGCCCTAGGAGGTCCGGCAAAACCCTTAAATGTAAATCTTTTCAATACTTTAAGAATATGATAGGTTCCCCCTTCTTCCGAGGTATCAGTCATGCGGGTCTATTTGGATCATAATGCGACAACGCCGCTTCACGATAAAGTCCGTGAAGCGGCCGCGCAAAATCTTAATTTTTGGGGCAATCCAAGCTCGATCCATTGGGCGGGACGGGAATCAAAAAATATTTTACGCGAAACGCGGGCCTGTTTAGCTCTGCAACTGGGCTGTCAACCCTTAGAAATTATTTTTAACTCCGGCGGCTCTGAAGGAAATAATACGGTCATTAAAAGTGTCTGGACTAAGCTTTCTTCTTTGCGAAATCATTTCCTATGTTCGCAGGTGGAACATCCCAGCGTCATCAAAACCTATGAATATTTGCAAAGCTTGGGAGCCAAAGTCGATTTTATACCGGTCTCTCGAGCGGGACTGTTAGATCTTGATTTTGTTAAAGCACGCATGACAGAAAAAACGGCTTTGATCAGCGTGATGATGGCCAATAATGAAACAGGCCATATTTTTCCAATCCAAGAAATCGTGCGTTTAGCGAAAATCACCGGGACCCTGGTCCACACCGATGCCGTTCAGGCTTTGGGTAAAATGCCTTTTCATTTACATGAATTGAGCGTGAATTATGCCACCTTTTCTGCACATAAGTTTTATGCATTAAAAGGCACCGGATTTACATTTGTGAAGCGTGGCTCAGTTTATGAATCGCTGATTCATGGGGGCGCTCAAGAGCGGCAGCGGCGCGGTGGAACAGAAAATGTTTTTGGAATTTCAGCCTTGGGTGTGATGGCGCCCTTTTTAAAAGATGTTTCAGCCAAAAGTTTGCAAGTCAGAAAATTGCGCGACTCCTTTGAAAAAAAATTACTCGAGACCATCCCTAAGGTCCAATTATTAGGAACTGAAACGGATCGTCTTTCAAACACCTCAAGCTTTTTAGTGGACGATGCTGATGGTGAAACAATGCTGATGAGTTTAGACTTAAAAGGCTTTGCCGTAAGTACCGGGGCCGCCTGTAGCAGCGGAAATCCAGAGCCAAGCCCTGTCTTACTAGCGATGGGACTGACTCGCATTCAAGCTCAAACATCTTTGCGGGTCAGTTTCGGTTGGGAAAATACAATGGCTGAAGTCGACGCCTTTGTGGCTGTTTTAGATTCAGTGGTGCAGCGCTTGCGGGGATTGCGCGAGCAAAGACTGGTGGGCGTTCATGTCTGAAGCGATGTCCAAAGGTCGAGTGCTGGTCGCCATGAGTGGAGGCGTTGACAGTTCAGCTGCCGCCGCTCTGTTAGTGGAGCAAGGCTATGAAGTTATTGGCGCTACGATGCAAGTTTGGGATTATTCTGAGTGCGATATTCAAGAGGGCGCCGGCACCTGTTGTTCTTCCATTGATGTGGATGATGCAAGAAGTGTTGCCGATCGATTAAATATTCCATTTTATGTATTAAATTGTGAAGCTAAGTTTAAAGCTTCAGTTATAGATCCATTTATTGCTGCGTACTTAAATGCTCAGACGCCTTTGCCTTGTGTGAACTGCAATACCTATTTAAAATTTGATCATCTGATTCAAAAAATGGAAGAGCTTGAGTGTGACTTCTTGGCCACCGGCCATTACGCGCAAATTTTGCATCATCAAGATGGAACGGCTTCGATTTTAACTTCCGAGGACGACTGGAAGGATCAAACCTATTTTCTTTTTACGATCGATCCTAAAATTATTCCCAAATTATTATTTCCTGTCGGTCATCTTAAAAAACCGGAAGTGCGACAGATCGCTGAAAAGTTTGGTTTAACGAATGCCAGGAAAAAAGATTCAACAGGTATTTGTTTTGTTGGAAATCTTGGCTACTCGGCCTTTATTGAATCGCAAGTCAGTCCTGAGGTTTTAAAATCAAAAAAAGGTCTTCTGAAGCGCTTCCCTAGCGGCGAAGTGATGGGGGAGCATCAGGGCATTCATATGTTTACTTATGGCCAAGGTCGGGGATTAGGTCTGACCTTTCATGAAAAACTTTTTGTGATGAAAATTGATCCTACTGATAATACGGTCTGGCTGGGAGATGAAAAATATCTTTATCACACGGAACTTGAATTAAAAGACGCGCATTGGCTGCGCACCATTGATCCAGAGCAGATCTACAATGTTAAAATTCGCTATCAGCATAAAGGCGCCCCTGCTCAGCTTGAAAAAACGCCGTCGGGATTTAAGCTCAAGTTTTTAGAACCTCAAAGGGCGATCACCCCCGGGCAAGCGGCTGTTTTTTATAAAGACAAAGAACTTATGGGGGGTGGATGGATCACTCCCTAAATTATAAAGTGCATACTTTTGGTTGTAAGGTGAATACTTATGACTCAAGTTTAATTGGAAAAAACATGAACCAACATGGCTTTCAAGCCGTGGATCTAAAACTTGAACCGCGGGTTCATGTTTTAAATACCTGTGCTGTGACCGCGGAAGCAACCAAAGAAGCCGTGAAGTTAGCCCGTCGATTAAAATCAAAAGATCCCTTTTGCACAGTGGTGGTGACTGGTTGTGCGGCCCAAGTGGATACGGAATCTTTTTCTGAGCTTTCTGGGATTGATTTAGTGATCGCTAATTCGCATAAAAGTGATCTGCCGATGATTTTACGGCGATTTCTAAAAGGCGAGATTTCAGAAAAAGTTTTTAAATCTAATATTTTTAAGAAAGAAGAATTAGAACCCGGCGGCGGTGAAGAACAACACCACACGCGGTCTTTCTTAAAGATCCAAGATGGCTGCAATAGTTTTTGTACTTATTGTGTAATCCCATTTGCTCGGGGAAAAAGTCGCAGCCTTTCCGTTCAATACCTTGTCGAACGCATCAATGAATTGTATTCCCGTGGAATTCCTGAAGTCGTACTGACTGGGGTTCATATTGGTGATTACGAAGATGATTCGACAAATCCATCTTTGCGGCTAGAAGATCTTCTTGAAACTATTCTTGCCAAAACAAAGATGCCGCGAATTCGACTGACAAGCTTAGAGCCCGTCGAGATCTCAAAAAAATTACTGGACCTGTATGATGACCCCCGGATGTGTCCGCACTTTCATATGAGTATTCAAAGCGCCAACAGCGAAGTTTTAAAAATGATGAAGCGGCAATATTCTAAAGCCGATATTATCGCGTCGTTATCCAACATTCGAAAAAAATTACCTCAGGCTTTTATCGGCATGGATGTGATTGTTGGTTTCCCCTCAGAAACCCACCAGCAATTTGAGGACACGTATTTAACCTTGGCGGATTTACCCTGGACACGAATCCATGTTTTCCCCTATAGCCCAAGACCTGGGACCTATGCTAACCGTATAGAAAATATTGTGTCAGAAAAAGAGCTTCACCTTAGGGCCTTTCGCTTGCGCGATCTAAGTTTACAGCGTTACCAGCAAGAGGCTCAGCAGCAGGTGGGACTTTTTAAACAAGCCGTGGTGCTTAAATCCCGCAAGGAATCTTTCCAGGGGTTAAGTCGGGATTATTGGAATATCGAATTTTCTAACTCTGAAAAAGTCACCGATTTGGCAGCCGGGCAAGAAGTCAAAGTTCGCATTTTAAAACCTCAAGAGCAAAATGCAAAGGCGATGGAAAGCGCTCTGTTAGCGGAGATCTGCTGATGACAGCTTTAGAAACCATCCTAGGATATCAATTTAAAAACCCTCTTTTGCTGGAACAGGCTTTATCGCATAAAAGTTTTGTGAATGAAAAGCGCGAAGGTGAAAACAATGAAAAGCTTGAATTTATCGGGGATGCTGTTGTCGATGTCGTTTTAGCAGAAGCTTTGTATTTGGCGTTTCCGAAGGATGCTGAAGGGGACTTGTCTAAAAAAAGAGCCAGTCTTGTGAATGAGTCCATCTTAAGTGATTTGGCTCAAGAGATGAATATTTCGCAATTTATTAAACTAGGGCGCGGTGAAATCCAGACCGGTGGCGAAACAAGGCCTCGTCTTTTAGCCTCGACTTTTGAGGCCTTGATTGGTGCGATCTATATGGATCAAGGATTTTTATCCGTCAAACCGGTGATCCTTAATTTATTTAGTTCCAGACTGCAGGATGAAAAATTGAATCGCAACTATGAGCAGGACTTCAAAAGTAGATTGCAAGAAATTGTTCAGAAAAAATATCGGGAAGCTCCCACTTATGATGTCATCAGTGAGTCCGGGGCTCCCCATGATAGAATTTTTAAAGTGCATTTAAAGTTCGCAGGAAAAGTCATGGCCGAAGCTGAAGGCAAAAGTAAAAAAGAAGCAGAACAAAAAGCCGCTTATATGGCTTTGGAATTGGAACAGGAGTAGTATGTCCTATCGTGCAGGGTTCGTTGGAATTATCGGTTTGCCTAACGCCGGCAAGAGCACATTGATGAATTTTTTAGTGAAAGAAAAAGTTTCCATCGTGTCTAATAAGCCTCAAACCACCCGGCGCCGAGTTCTTGGAATTTATTCTTGTCCAGAAGGTCAGCTGGTTTTTGTTGATAGCCCCGGAATGATCACCGCTAGTTCCGGATTGAATGGCTTTCTTGCCAAAGAAGCCGAAGAGGTGATTCGCGAATCAGACGCCCTGATGCTTTTATTATCGCTGGATACGGCTTCGCCTGAAGAAGCGCAAAAACTGGTCGATCTTGCAGCGGCAA
Source organism: Pseudobdellovibrionaceae bacterium (assembly GCA_043779185.1). GTDB lineage: Bacteria > Bdellovibrionota > Bdellovibrionia > Bdellovibrionales > Bdellovibrionaceae > JAYWDA01. Next base: position 52,238 of record JAYWEQ010000129.1, on the reverse strand, counting down.
GCCATAAGCCCTGGGTTGGCATTATTAGTAAATATGACTTACAAGAAAAAATACATCGTCATTTGGTTCTAAAAACGATGATCGAAACGGCGGGCGGGCAGGCCTTTAATATTTCTTGCATCAAAGAATATGACAGCCAAAAACAGGAGCGATCGGATTTATTAGCTAAGCTGATAAGCCTGGTGCCAAGTTCGCCGACACCGCTTCATGATGTCGAACTTTTTACGCCTGAAAATCTAAGGACTCTTGTTGGTGAAATCATTCGTGAGAAATGTTTTGAATTTCTGCATGAAGAAATTCCTTTTCAAATTGCGGTGCGACCGATTCTTTTTAATGAATCTGAAAAAATGCCGCATTTAGCATATGAAATTTTAGTAGGTAAAGAAAACCATAAATCCATCGTCATCGGTAAGGGCGGGGCCAGTCTTAAAAAAATAGGAACTGAAGCTCGTAAAGAAATCGAACGACTGATGGGCGAGAAAATCTTTTTAGAGTTGAAAGTCGGCTATAAAAAAGACTGGCAAAAAGATCCCCGACTGATGAAAGAATTAGGTTATTTCCATGACAACAAGGACTGAGTTTGCGCCGAAAGTAGCTATTATCGGCCGTCCTAATGTGGGCAAAAGCACGCTGTTTAATATTCTGACAGATTCTAGGAAAGCTGTGGTGAAGAACCAACCCGGAGTGACCCGTGATATTCAAATTGAGCCCGTCGAGATTTGGGGTAAATCATTTGATGTCATCGACACCGGCGGTTTGACGGAAGCCGCGGATATTATTTCTGTGCTGATCAAAGAACAGGTGTCTGAGTTTTTACATTCAGTGGATTTCTTACTGGTAGTGATGGACGGGCGGATTGGTTTAATTCCCGAAGATCGGGACTTGATTCGGATTGCGCAGCAGACGGGTAAACCTTTTATGATTGCCGTCAATAAAATTGATAAGGTTCAAGAAGAGGAAATCCTTAAAGCCGAATTCTATGAATTTGGGGCTGATGTGATTGCCTGCTCTTTTGAACAACGTCGGGGTTTAGCTGAAATATTAGAATGGATCACAAAACAAATTCCCGAGCGGACGATTGAATATAATGAAGGCACAACGATTGCCATCGTCGGAAAACCAAATGCCGGTAAAAGTTCTTTGACCAATCATTTATTGGGTCAGAATCGAATGCTCGTTTCCGAAATCGCGGGCACGACAGTCGATGCGATTGATACGCCTTTTTTATACAATGAAAAAAAATATATCCTGATTGATACAGCCGGTTTACGAAGGTCCTCTAAGCGGGAAGAAGATGTCGAAATTATTTCTGCTTTTAAATCCCAAGATGCCATTCGCAGGGCTAGCCTTGTTCTTTTAATGATCGACGGCTTGATTGGTCCGACCGAACAGGATTCAAAAATTTTGCAGGCGATTTTAGAAACTCATAAAGGTGTTATCTTAGTCGCCAATAAAATGGATTTAGCCAAAGAACAAATGGATGATCCGAAAAAAACATTGCAGGAACAAATTGCCGTGAACTTTCATTTCTTTCCAGATATTCCCGTTGTGTACACCAGTGCCGTCACAGGGACTGGGATGCATGATCTTTTGAATATGATTGAAGACATCAGCGAAAAATTGAAGTTCAGAGTCCCGACCTCTGAATTGAATGATTTCTTTTTTAGCACGATTCGTAAAGCCCCAGCTCCGGTTTACGGCGTGAATAACGTGAAATTTTATTACCTGACTCAGACTTTTCAAAAGCCACCTTCGTTTATTGCTTTTGCCAATCATCCAGATGGTGTGACAAATGCTTACCGACGATTTTTAACAAAACACATTAAAGATCAATGGGATTTGCATGGCATTCCGATCCGGATATTTTGTATGAAAACCAGACGAGGAAACGACGAATGATTCGTGGCGCTTGGCGCACCCGCTATGGATTTTACCTTTTAGCTATAGGATCAGCCTGCAGCCTTGGTAATATTTGGCGTTTTCCTTTTGTTGTGGGTGAGAACGGTGGCGGAGCTTTTGTTTTATTATATGTGTTTGTCACTTTGGCCGTTGGACTGCCGCTCCTGATTGGCGAGCTTATTCTTGGCAGGCATTCGCGAAAATCAGTTTTAGTGGCCACCCAACAAATTGCAGAAAATGATGGTTCTATTTACCGCTGGTCGGGTCGGCTCTCAGTCCTTTTAAGTCTGGTTGTTTTAGCCTATTACTCAGTGATCAGTGGCTGGGTCTTGCATTTTATCATGCAATTTGTGGTGGCGATTTTTACCGGCCAATTTCGAGTTGGAATTTCAAGCCTGATGGGAAATGGAATTTTGCAATGGGCGCTAGCTTCTGTGCATATCTTAGTCACCATCTTCGTTGTCACGAAAGGTGTTAAAGATGGGATCGAGAAATGGATCAGCTCGCTCATGCCATTATTTGCTGTGCTGGTGATTTTATTAACCATTCAAACGATGTCTCTGCCTTCCTCTTTTCAAGTTGTGAGATTTTTATTTTATCCTGATTTTTCAAAACTGACCTTGTCTTCTTTAAATCATGCCATTGGCCACGCTTTTTTTACTCTGTCTGTGGGTTTCGGGACGATGGTCACCTTTGGAAGTTATATGAATGAAAAAGATCATATTCCCACCATGGGTTTTCGAGTCGCTTTGGTCGACACTTTGGTGTCTGTCTTTGCAGGTCTTTTAGTTTTCCCCATTGCCTTTCAAGTCATGGATCGGCCTTTAACAGACCCGGCTTTGCTTTTTGAAGTGATGCCTCGGTTTATGGCACAACTTCCTGGTGGATATATTTTTGGTCTGACTTTTTTTGTGTCACTTTATTTGGCCGCATTGAATGCTAGCATTGGGCTATTAGAAAATACTTTATCGAATTGGATGGATTTTTCACAAAGAAAAATAGCAAGGTCAAAGGCAGTTTGGGGTGTGGCCGCGGTGGTCCTTTGTCTTTCCTTATTTCCGGCCTTATCGAATTCTCCACTAGGAAATATAAAGCTTGGCGAGAAAAGTTTGATTGAAACTTTAGATAGGTTATTGATCAATTGGTTGCTCCCGATCGTTGCGCTGTTTTTGCTTTTGACCATTCAAAAAGGCATTAAGCAAAAGGAGCTTGAACGAAATTTTGTCAATCGGGATCATCCCGCTAGCTTAGCGATGTATTCTCATTGGGTTTTTGTGATTAAATGGTTTGCGCCAGGGCTGATCTTGTTAGGAATGCTGCTGCAGCTGTTGGCACTGTTTGTCTAACTAGAAATTAATTCCTAAAATCACCAGGACATCATAAAGATCGCCGCTTAATGTTTTTGATAATTTTTCGGTTCCTGAATTGACAAATTCTTTGGACTCATCAGCAAAGTTCACATAGTGATAGGCGCCTTGTAATCCCAGGAAAGCTTTTTTGCGCATCAACGGAATTTCAATACCACCACCTAGATCGACACCCATGGTGGCGTCTCGGGAAAGACCTTCAATTCCTGTGATTGTATAGGTTCTGTAAAACTGAGAAAAACCGCCTAACATGTACGGATTTAGATCTGCTAAGCCGCGAGTGATATTTTGAGTATTAAAGTAATACTTGAGGTCAAAATTCAAATAGGTCAGAGAAACATTTCCAGCATAATTTCGGTTGGTACCACCACTGAGATCCACGGTATTAAAACTGACGGCATGATCGCCTGTTAAAAAGCCAAAGGTTAAAGCAAATCTAAAATCAAAAAAGTAGGTCAGCAAAATACCAAAGGTCGGAGCGCCGCTGTAGGTGCCTTTAAAGTTTCCAGTAAAATCTCGTTGGCCGCCGACCAAGCCGACGGTGAAAAAGCGACCGTGCCTAAAAAAGTTGATATCAGCTTCTTCATCGGAAGCCTCATCGAATTCACTGTAATCAATGAAGGGGTCGTAGGCTTCATCTGGATCTGACTGGGCCAGCAAGTAGCTTTTTGCTAAGACAGGAGAAGAGTGAAGCAAGAGTATCGAGAATAGAAATAAAATCCCACTGCGGATTCGCAAAGATTTAAGCACGCATTCCCCCTCTTAAAAAGTATGAATGATTTATGGGCAAACGTGAAGCCTGTGTTTCAATTTGAAACGCATTGACACAGGGCTCCTGTTGATTTGCGTCCTAATTCGAGATATTAGAATGTCGCGGGGGACACAATGGCCATCAACTATAAAACCGCTGGAGTCGACACGGAAGCTGGAGATCAGCTTGTTGAGTGGCTCCAATCCTCTGATTCGCATCCCCAAAGTCAAATGCCGCATGCGGAACGAATTGTGTCTGGAATTGGCGGCTTTGCCTCTTTGTTTAATATTCATTTTCCCGAAATTAAAAAACCTTTGCTTGTCACTTGCACGGATGGTGTTGGCACAAAGGTAAAACTTGCGTCGCAGTTCGAAGATTATTCCGGCGTCGGGCAAGACTTAGTGGCGATGTGTGTGAACGATTTGATTTGCACGGGTGGCCGGCCCCTGATGTTTCTTGATTACTATGCGACAGGAAAGCTTGAGCAAAAAGCAGCCCGAGAGTTTCTAGCCAGTGTTCGCAAAGCATGTTTCGATTCGGACTGTGCTTTAGTGGGTGGCGAGACCGCCGAAATGCCCGGTGTCTACCATGGAAAAGATTTTGACTGCGCAGGGTTTGCTGTCGGAGTTGTTGATGCTGATAAAACGTGGGGTCCGCACCGATTGCAAGAGGGCGATGTTTTAGTCGGACTTTCAAGTTCGGGATTTCACAGCAACGGGTACTCTTTATTAAGAAAAGTTTTCGCTGAAGATTTAGAGATCCATAAAGATCTGTTGCTGACACCGACAGCGCTTTACGTAAAAGTCACTCAGCAGATTCAAAAAGAAGTCGACGTGCATGCCGGGGCTCATATTACGGGTGGTGGCATTGAAAACCTTCCACGAGTACTACCAGATCATTTAGGCATTACGATTCCGCAGATGTGGGCCTTGCCGGAAATTTATCAAGTGGTGAAGGCACGCACTGGCCTATCGACCTTTGACCTATTAAAAACTTTGAATTGCGGAATTGGGTTTGTTTATTTTGTGGGGGCTGATCAGGCCGCTTTGACTTTAGAGATCGCCCACAAGTTTGGTATGAAGGCGCAAAACCTAGGTTACGTTCACGGGCGGCAAGGCGACGCCCTGGTGACTGTCACAGGAATCGGAGAATTATGCGAACCGCGATCATGATTTCTGGTCGTGGCTCGAACTTACAGGCCCTTCTGGACCTGGCCTCATCTTTAAGAGTTTCTTTAGTTGTCAGTTCGACAAGTTCGGCTCTTGGTCTGTTTCGAGCTCGTCGAATGGGACTACAAACTTTGATTTTAGATGCAAAAATAGATTACAAGAAATTAAATTCCGAATTAGAAAATCGCGGTGTTCAAAAAATATTTCTGGCCGGCTTTATGAAGATCATTCCAGCCTCATTTGTAAAACAGTGGGAAGGCCGCATGATTAACATTCATCCCAGTCTTTTGCCCCTCTACCCTGGGTTGTCTGCTTTTGAAAAAAGTTTTGCAGAAAAGAATCATTTAGGAGTGACTCTTCATCAGGTGACGGCAGAACTAGATGCAGGTCCAAAACTTCGACAAGTTCGTTTTTTTGAACAATCAAAATGGACCGGGGTGAACTTAGGTCTTTCAGAGGCACAGCAGCGTCTCAGTTTCACAGAGCAACGGCTGGTCCGAGAGGTTCAGCATTTATGGAAATAGCACCCTTGGATGTTTTTATTGTGTCGGCTTTTGGACGTTGCGATTGGCTGGCTGTCGAACTAAAAACACTTGGCTTATCGGTGGCTTTGATTGACGTTTCGGCGGATTTGGGAAATTGGCCCATTGAAGATGTGACGGGACCTTTTGGTCTTTTTATGTTAGAAAATTATCCGCAAAGTTTTCTTGAATACATATCACACATTGGCCATCCTACCGCCGTCGATTCAGGGTTTACAATTTGGACGGGCGATGGTCCCATTGAAATGAAGTCGTCGGTGACGGCCTATCGATTTGCACAGCTGGGCCTACATCCAAAAATGCGGGATCTCTTAACAGCTCATGAGTCCTTTTCGATAAAAGAAAAAAATCAATTTGAGGCGATGGCTTTTCAGGAAGTCTGGCCGCTGCAGTTGGCTTGCCAACTTTCCTCCACAACATTTAAAGCAAAAAGGACATCATTACTTAACGACGGGGCTTTGCCGTTGATGAATTCTTTTTTTGTCAATCGGCCCACTCGCGATGGATTAGAGCGATCCTTAAAGTGGGTTGAAAGTCACGGGGTCCATGTTTTTAAAAATTCTCAGATCGTGGACATTGCCATGGCCGGAAGAAGGCAACTGACGGGAATTGAACTTCAGGGTTCTGAGTCAGGATTTTTTAGATTTGAAAATTTTGTATCTAGTTTATCCAGCGAGGAAACATTTTTCTTGAATGAACGGCTGGGTAAAAAGCTATTTCCTCAAGGTGCTATTGAGTGCAGTTGGTCTTGGATGCGTTTTCGTTTAAAAGTTGAAAATTGCGTTGAAGTCAGCTCGCTTCCGCAGGCTGTATGTTGGATGATGGATGTGATGGAGCCGTGGACTCATGAAAATCTTTGCCTGCTTGAGAAAACGGTTTTGCCTCAGAACCTTGATGCCTGGGTGAAACTTCCGACGGTGCAAAGATTTAACAAAGATTATTTGACCAGTATCGGTCAGAAGATCGTGCAAAATTTCGAAGAAAAAATCCCCTTATCGAAGCCAGAAATCCTGACCTATCCGCAGCCTTATTATTATACTTATAAAGAACTTGGCCCGACTCGATTTCCAGTTTATTTGCCAGAAGATGCAGCTTCCAGAGAATCTTGCTTTTTTAAAAACTTTTACCGTGATGGCGTCGAAGTGGCGGCCCAATTTTCGTTAGACTATCAGTTTAAATTTCAAGCTCAGTTGCGAGACAAAATTATTCAGCAGTGGCAGCAAACGCAAAATAAGAAAAAGGAGCTGATCAATGATTGATCGCTACACTCGACCCGAAATGGCCCTGGTCTGGGATCAGGATGCAAAGTTTGGCAAAATGCTTGAGGTCGAAATTGCCGTGGCGCAAGTTCAAGCCCAAATGGGGATTATTCCCCGAAAAGCCGCTCGTGAGATCACTCAGAAGGCCCGTTTTAGTGTCAAACGCATCCAGGAAATTGAGCAAATCACAAAACATGATGTGATTGCTTTTGTCAGTAACGTGGCTGAAAGTGTCGGCCCCGATGGCAAATACCTTCACTATGCGATGACAAGCTCTGATGTGCTAGATACGGCTTTCAGCTTACAAATACGTGAGGCCGTCGAGGTCCTTTTAAAGTCTCTGGCGCGACTGGAAAAAGCTTTGCGCTCAAAAGTGCGCGAACACACTGAAAGCTTATCGGCAGGACGAACGCATGGAATGTTTGCTGAGCCCACCAGTTTTGGATTAAAATTAGCGGGTTTTTATGCCGAGCTGATCCGCAACGAAAAACGCATCATAGCAGCCCGCGATCAAATGCTGATTTGTAAACTGAGCGGTGCTGTCGGGACCTATTCCGCGCAGCCGCCTATTGTTGAAGCTAAAGTCGCCCGAAAGCTTGGCTTAAAATCCGAAACGATCGCGACTCAAGTGGTGCCCAGAGATCGCCATACCGAAATGATTTGGAGCTTAGCTATGCTTGGGGCCGGGCTTGAGCGCTTAGCCGTTGAGCTTCGGCATTTACAACGAAGTGAAGTGGGCGAAGTGACAGAAGGTTTTAGTCGTGGACAAAAAGGATCTTCGGCCATGCCCCATAAAAAAAACCCGATCAGCGCCGAAAATATCACGGGCTTATCAAGACTCTTGCGCGGCTATTTGGTGTCTAGTTTTGAAAATATCGCTTTATGGCATGAACGAGATATCAGTCATTCTTCTGTCGAGCGTGTGATTTTCCCAGATGCGTTTATTGTCGCAGACTATGCGGTTCATCGAATGGCGCAAGTCATGGAATCTTTAGACGTCAATAAAAAGAAAATGCTCGAAAATATTGAATTATCTCAAGGCCAATTATTTAGCTCCCATGTTCTTTTGACCTTAGTGAAAAAAGGTCTTAGCCGAGAAGAAGCCTATTCTCATGTGCAAAGAATTTGTCACTCTTTGGGGCGCGGGGATCATTTGAAAAAGAAGCTGATGGAAGATAAAGAATTAAAAGCTTATCTGAAGCCCAAGGAGATTGAAGAAATTTTTCAGGCCAAACGCTATAAAAAAAGCATGAAGCCCTTAGTTAAACGAGCCTTGGATGGAAAGGATTTAGCATGACCCTATTGTATGAAGGAAAAGCCAAAAAAGTTTTTGAATGGGATGCAACGTCGTATCTGTTAGAGTTTAAAGATAGTCTGACAGCCTTTAATGCGCTGAAAAAAGGATCTTTCGAAGATAAGGGACGCATCAACCGCGATATCGCGGCGCTGATCTTTGAATATTTTTTAAAAAACTCAATTAAAAGCCATTACAAGGCAAAACACGGCGAAACTGGAATGCTTGTCGATAAAGTGAAAATCATCCCTTTGGAAGTTGTGGTTCGAAATATTTTAGCTGGCTCGACGGCCAAAAAATTAGGAATTGCCGAAGGATTAGTTTTAAAAAAGCCCTTGGTTGAATTTTATTTTAAAAATGATGAGTTGCAAGATCCCTTTATGTCCGATGATCAGATTCTAATGATGGAGATCATAAATGAAAAAGAAATCGCCGAAGTTAAAGTCGCCGCCCTAAAAGTAAATACGGCATTGAAATCTTTATTTGCAAAAACCGGGATCAAGCTTGTCGATTTTAAGATCGAATTTGGAAAAAACGAAAAATCAGAAATTCTGCTGGCCGATGAGATCACGCCCGATTGCTGTCGTCTTTGGGATGAAAAATCCAATGAAAAAATGGATAAGGATCGTTTTCGACGGGATTTAGGAAATATTCGTGAAAGCTATGAAGAAGTTTTAAAACGTCTGCAAAACGCTATTTAGGGGGCCTTTGTGAAATTTGGAATTAAAATAAAAATGCGGCCTGTGATTCTGGACACCCAAGGCCGCGCCGTCGAAGAGACCCTGCAGCGGCAAGGTTTTGAATTGCAAAGTTGTAAAATTGGTAAATACATCGAAATTGAAGTGCCTGATACGGATGAAAAAACGGCCTTGGAGAAAGTAAAAAAAATGACAGAATTTGTCCTTTTTAATCCTTTGCTTGAAACTTTTGAAATTGAAAGATTAAAAGCGCTATGAAGATCGGTATCACTCGGTTCCCTGGGACCAATTGCGATTACGATGTTTTTGAAATGGTGAAGGAGTTAGGCCATACGCCGATCTGGTTATGGTTTGAAGAAAAATTTTCTGTCGATCTTGTTGATGCTGTGATTATTCCAGGTGGTTTCAGTTACGGAGATTATTTACGATGCGGGGCTTTGGCCGCCCAATCGGCTGCCATGAGCAGCGTTAAGGAATTAGCAAAAGCAGGAAAACCAGTCTTAGGAATTTGTAATGGCTTTCAAATTTTGTGTGAAGCAGGACTTTTGCCTGGTGTTTTAACAAGAAATGAAAATCAAAAATTTATCGATCGTTGGGTTGAAATTGAAGTGAAAAATCCAAACTCCTTTTTTGGAAAAAAATTATCCAGCGGTCAAAAATTAAAACTTCCGATCGCGCACGGCGAAGGCCGACTTTTTATCCCTGACCAGCAGCTGGCAAAATTAAAACCCTCACAGGTTTGGCTGACTTACTGTGATAATCCGAATGGATCGATGAACGATATTGCAGGGATTAGCAATGAAGCGGGGAATGTTGTAGGTCTGATGCCGCATCCTGAGCGGGCTTTGCAGGCCTGGATGGGTGGCACTGAAGGGCGGGCTTTTTTATGACTTTAGATCCTCAAACTTTAAAGAATTTGAAAACTTATCGATTGAATGAAAGCGAATACGCTTTGATCGAAAAAACTTTGGGTCGGGCGCCGCGCGGAGTGGAGTGGGCGGTTTTTTCGGCCTTGTGGAGCGAACACTGCAGTTATAAATCATCGCGAAAACATTTAAAGAAATTTAAGCACAATCATGCCCGAGTCCTTGAATCTGAAGGGGAAAACGCCGGTGTCGTTGATTTAGGTCAAGGCGAGCGCATTGCTTTTAAAATGGAAAGCCATAATCACCCTAGCTTTATTGAGCCCTATCAAGGTGCCGCCACGGGTGTGGGCGGAATTCTACGAGATATCTTTACAATGGGTGCCAGGCCCATTGCGCTGGCGGATTATCTTTGCTTTGGCGAACCTTCAGCTGACCGAATGGGATTTTTACAAAAAGAAGTCGTGCATGGAATTTCAGGTTATGGAAATTGCGTCGGAGTGCCGACGGTTTCGGGGCAAACTGAATATGATCCAAGTTATAACAAAAATATTTTGGTCAACGCCATGGCTGTCGGACTTTTTAGAAAAGGCGATCCCATGGCTCTTTCAAAGGCAAAAGGTCCAGGCAATTGGGTTGTCTACGTCGGCGCTAAAACCGGTAAAGATGGGGTGCACGGCGCCAGTATGGCCAGTGAATCCTTCGGAGAAAATTCAGAAGCTAAAAAACCCAATGTTCAAATTGGCGATCCCTTTTTTGAAAAGCTTTTAATTGAATCCTGCCTTGAAGTTTTAGCTCAGAATTTAGTCGCAAGTATGCAAGATATGGGCGCCGCAGGGCTGACCAGTTCCAGTTTTGAAATGGCTGCCAAAGGTGGAACAGGGATGCGCATGCACTTGGATCAAGTACCGCTCAGGGATTCCAGTATGTCCCCCGAAGAGATCCTGCTTTCTGAAAGCCAAGAGCGCATGCTGCTTGTTTGTGAGCCTAAGAATTTTGAAAAAATTAAAACAGTTTTTTATCGCTGGGGATTAGAAGCGACAGTCATTGGTGAAGTTCTTAAAGAATCAAAGGTCCAGTTGCTTTGGAAGAATGAAGTGCTGACCGAAATGGATCCGCAATGGTTGACGGAAGAAGCGCCCATTTACGATCGACCTTATTCACCATGGGCGCCGCATGCAAAAAAAGAAACAGAATGGATGCCGGAAGTTTCGCCCGCTCAACTTGAAACCTATCTGACTCAATTTCTAAGCAAAGAAAAAGCCGGCAGTCGTGAATGGATTTATCAGCAGTATGACCAAAGAGTGGGCCTTCGAACGGCCCGCGATGCCAGACAATCCGTCGCTTTTTTAAGACTGCCAGATTCAGGCCGTGGACTTGCGATCACTGTCGGTTGTCGTCCTGCACTGATGCGGATGGACGCACAACTGGGCGCTTACGATGCGATTATTTATCCAACTTTACAAATGGCAGCCAAAGGCGCACACGCATTGGCTGTCAGTGATTGTCTGAATTTCGGAAATCCTGAAAAGAAAAATATCATGACTGAGTTTGTGACTTCGGTCGAGGCCCTTGCAGACGCTGCCAAGATTTTTGATGCCCCTGTCATCAGTGGAAATGTCAGTTTTTATAATGAAACCATGGGGCAAAATATCACCTCAACGCCGGCAACTGGTCTGATTGGTTTAAAACCTGATGTAAATAATATTCCCTATGACGAATTTGTTAATGAACAGGATCATGTGTTTATTTTAAGTGCGGTTCATGTCGAAGCTTTTTTCTGGGGCGCAGAAATGTTAAAACAAGTTGCAGCCTTTAAGGGCGAACTCAATTTAGCAAAAATTCGCGAATTTCAACTGCTGCTCATTAAATTGGTAGAAAGTGAAATCATCAAAACTTCAAGGGTTGTCGGGCAAGGCGGATTACTGAGGTCTTTAGCATTAATGTCGCGATTTGTAGGATTCGAAGCCGATGAAAAGTTTTTTGCAAATATCCAGACCAAGGACTTATTAAAAGAAAATTTGTACGAAGTGGTTTTAGCGGTGGCACCTAGTGATGTTGAAAAATTAAGAACACTGATCAGCCAAGATTTTTCATTAAAAGCCATCGGTCAGGTTAAAAAAGGATCGTTTAATTTAGGCGCGCATTTAAAAAGTTCGCCGCAAAAGATTTTTGAAACTTATGGCGAGACCGAAAAAAGATAAGGATGAATATGAAATCTTGGCGTGAAGAGTGCGGCGTTTTTGGCATCTGGAACTTTCCAGAAGCCGCGCGCATGACTTATCTGGGTTTGTTTGCGATGCAACATCGGGGACAAGAATCGGCGGGAATCGTGACGCTTAAAAAAGGCGATCATATTATTCACAAAGGTCTGGGTTTAGTCGGTGATGTCTTCAAGGAGTCAGATCTTCTTCGCTTGGAAGGCTCTGCCTCCATAGGACATGTCAGGTATTCGACCACGGGACAGAATTTATTAACCAATGCTCAGCCTCTGACGGCGACTCTTTTAAATGGACCACTGGCGATCGCTCACAATGGAAATATCGTCAATAACGAAGAGTTGCGCCACGAGCTTAAAGCTAAAGGATCCATTTTCAGTGGCACTAATGACACGGAAATTGTTCTGCATTTACTTTCCAGACATCCTTCCAATGATTTAGTCGAGGCCTTAAGAGATAGCTTAAAGAAAATCGTTGGAGCCTTTAGTTTGGTTCTTCTTTCCCATGATCGCATGGTGGCTGTGCGTGATCCGCAAGGCTTTCGGCCATTAGTGCTTGGTAAAAAAGCCAAGGCCGATGGCAGCTGGTCCCGAGTGGTGGCGTCTGAATCATGTGCTTTTGATTTGATCGAAGCCGAGTTTGATCGGGAAGTTGAGCCCGGTGAAATTTTTTGGGTGGATGAAAAGGGTGAGCACTCTGTTCGTTACAGCGATAAAGTGGCGACAGCTCATTGCGTATTTGAGCACGTTTACTTTGCAAGACCTGATAGCGTTGTCTTTGGACAAAGTGTTTACGAGGCCCGTAAAAGCTTCGGCCAACAACTGGCCAAAGAGACAGCGATTGATGCCGATTTGATCATTCCGGTTCCTGACAGTGGTCTTCCGGCGGCACTCGGTTATTCGAAAGAAAGTAAAATTCCTTTTGAGCTTGGAATCATTCGAAACCACTACGTGGGTCGGACTTTTATTCAACCTACTCAGAGTATCAGGGACTTCGGAGTTAAAATTAAACTTAATCCTCAGTCGGCGGTCTTAAAAGGGCAAAGAGTGGTTGTGATTGATGACTCTTTAGTGCGAGGCACGACCAGTAAGAAAATTATCAACCTGATCAGGGCTGCTGGCGCTAAAGAAGTACATATGCGAATTGCAGCACCTCCGACGGTGAATCCTTGTTACTACGGCGTGGATACGCCAAAGAAATCCGGTTTAATTGCTGCGCAGCAAAGTCAAAATGACATTTGTCGTTTCATCGGCGCCGATTCTTTGGGATACTTGTCTATTGAAGGACTATTTCAAGCTTTGGGCCAGCCTCCGAACAAATTTTGTGCGGCCTGCTTTGGCGCTAAATATCCAACTCCACTTTTTGGTTTGGACCGCGATTGATATAAAGTCCCTTCAATGCTCAGGGATGGTAAAATGCAAAATTGGCGGCCTCTCCAAGATGGAGACATTGTTGATATTATAGCACCGGGCTGGTCGACGCCGCCGGAAGTCCTCAAATCCAGTTTGGAATTTTTAGAGTCCTGGAATTTAAAAGCCCGTATTCCAAAAAATTTATTTAAAAAAAACCTGATCACCTCAAATACGGATGAAGCCCGCTGGTCGCATTTACACGCGGCTGTAAAAGCAAAAGATTCTAAAGTCATCTGGTGTTTGCGTGGCGGTTATGGATCTGTCAGGCTTATTCCGAACCTGGCAAAAATGAAAAAGCCATCGCGGGCCAAGCTTTTGATTGGCATCAGTGACATCACGTCGCTGCACAATTTTTTTAATCATCATTGGCAGTGGCCCAGTTTGCATGGCGCTTTACTGGACAGAATCGGGCAAGAAGGTAAAGTCGCCCCCAGCATTCAAAAAGAGATGAAACAGATTTTGTGGGGCCAAAAAAAAGAAGTTATTTTTAAAAAATTAAAACCAGTGAATGCAGCGGCAGAAAAAGTTCACAGAATCAAAGCGTCTGTGGTCGGTGGGAACTTAGCCACTTTGCAGCCCACTTTGGGCACACCTTACGAATTTGACTTAAAAAACAAATTTTTATTTTTAGAAGATATCGGCGAGCGAGGCTACAAATTAGATCGCATGCTGGTTCATTTTCAACAAGCGGGTAAATTAAAGAACTGCAAAGGAATTCTTTTGGGTCATTTTACTGGCGGCGAGGAACCTCAGGGTGGAAATTGGGTTAAAAAAGCTTTAGTCCATTGGGCCAATGAATCAAAGGTCCCTGTTTTTTCTGGTATGGAATCAGGCCATGATGTGAATTTGCGACCTGTGCCTTTTTTGACAGAAGCGACATTAATCAATTCTTCGGGTTGCGAAATTTCAATTCAAACGGGAGTCCTTTAAATGATCAGAACCTCGACTTTAGAAAAAAGTTTAGCCACCCAAATTGAACCTCGCCTTCGCGATGTGACGCCCGGTGTTCAAGTCCGAGCCTATCAAGGCGGAAAGCTTGTTTGCGACATTAGTGTTGGTGAAACCTATCCATACTATGATTTAGCCAGCGTCACTAAAATTATTTTCTCGGTACAGGCGATGACCGTGGCTTTTGAAGAAAAAAAATGGAATCTAGACACCAAGCTTAGTTCTATTTTACCGTGGTTTCCCTCTAAAAAAACTCGAGTTCAAGATTTACTGACCCATTCATCGGGACTACCTTGGTGGGTGCCTTTTTATAAAGATATTAAAAGTGAGGCTCCGGTTCCAGAACGCTGGAAGCAACTGCAGGGTATGATTGGGGCGCAAGAGATCGAGATCAAAGATGTCAGCACCTATTCGGATGTTGGCATCTTAACTTTGGCTTTTGTGATGGAAGAACTTTATCAAAAACCTTTGTCTGAAATTTGGAATGATATCAAAGAAAAGTTCTACAGCGGAACGACATTAAACTTTCATCCTGGCAATATCGCTGCCTACCGAAAAAATCTTTATGCGCCAACGGAAGAGTGTCCGTGGCGGCGCCGTGTCCTTCAAGGCGAAGTCCATGATGAAAATGCTTTTGCCATGGGAGGCGTTTCATCTCACGCAGGACTGTTTGGCAGTATCGATGATATGGGTTGGTTTTTACTTCATCTTAGATCCCAGATTCAAGGGGTTGCGAGATCCATTATTCGTCAGAAAACGGCGGTCTTTTTTTCTCAGCGGGCGCGACCCGTTGGCAAAGGGGATTGGGCCTTGGGTTATATGATGCCAACACCAGGCTCGGCCAGTTGCGGAGTTTACTTTTCTTTAAATTCAATTGGGCACACCGGCTTTACGGGAACTTCAGCTTGGTACGATCCGAAGATGGATTTAGCAGTAGCGATCTTAAGTAATCGCGTGGCTTACGGCCGTGAAAATAAGGCCTTTGCGCCGCTCAGGTCGGATATTCATAATTGGCTGGTCGAGGGCTTAAAGAAATCTTCTTACTAAGGGAAATCAAATGGAATTAAAGTCTGGGTCGCATGTGCATTTGATGGGAATTTGTGGGACGGCCATGGCAAGTCTTGCAGGTCTTTTAAAAGATCAGGGTTATAAAGTCACCGGCAGTGATGCCAATCCCTATCCACCGATGTCGACGCAAATTGAAGGGATGGGAATTAAAATTTTAAAGGGTTATGCGGCGGCCAATTTAAATCCCAAGCCTGATTTTGTCATCGTTGGAAATGTGATCAGTGCAAATAACGTTGAAGCCCAAGAGCTAATGCGCCTAGGAATTCCCTACACGTCTTTGCCTAAAGCCTTGGGTTCGCAAGTCATTGGCGACCGGGAAGCCATCGTCATGTCGGGAACTCATGGAAAAACAACGACAACATCCATGATGGCATGGGTGGCCCAGACCTGTGGGCATAAGCCTGGTTTTTTAATTGGTGGGATCCCAAAAAACTTTTCACAAAGCTTTAAAAACCCCGAAGGTAAATATTTTGTGATCGAAGGGGATGAATACGACACCGCTTTTTTTGATAAAGTTCCCAAGTTTATTCATTACAAACCACGACATGTGATTTTAACCAGTATCGAATTTGATCATGCCGATATTTACAAAGATTTAGAGGATGTTAAAAAAGCCTTTCAAACTTTATTAAATATGATTCCTAGCCATGGGTCGCTGGTTTACTGGGCGCAGGATCCACATATTTCGGCGATGACTAAAACTTGCAAAGCAAGTGTTCAGCTTAGTTACGGACTGAAAGAGGCCGATGTGATCGCCAAAGTTTCTAAAATCAGCGATCAAGGTACGGTCTTTGAAGTTTCTTATAAAAAAGAAAACCTAGGTTCGTTTGAATTTTCAATGACAGGGGATTACAACGTTTTAAATGCAACGGCGGTCATTGCTATGGCTGTGAACTTAGGTTGGAATTTGCCTGAGGTCAAAGCGGCTTTGAAAACTTTTGGCGGAGTAAAAAGACGGCAAGAAGTTTTAGGTGAGCCTAAGGGAATTCTTGTGATTGAAGATTTTGCCCATCATCCGACAGCGGTTCGTGAGACCATCAAAGGAATTCAAAATAAATACAAAGGTCGAAAAGTATTTTCGGTGTTCGAGCCAAGATCAGCGACGTCAAGACGAAAAGTTTTTCAAAAAGATTACGTTGAAGCTTTTATGACCTCAGACGAAGTCATTATTGCAAAAGCTTTTGATCAATCAAAAATTGATGAAGGCGATCGCTTTTCGACTGATGAATTGGTCTTAGATCTTGAAAAAAAGGGCCGCAAGGCTTTCTGTTTAGAGACAGCAGATATTATTGTCGATCACTTAAAAGCCAGAACTTCAAAAGGTGATCTTATTCTGATCATGAGTAACGGCGGCTTTGACGGAATTTACGGAAAGTTATTAAAGGCGCTGGGTTAGTCATCTTCTCCGAAGGATTAAGGGTTTTTATTTTTCACAAGCAAAGGGGAGCAAGCCTGTCACAAAAGAGCCCATTTCATTTCCTGCTTGATTTCGAGCTTCGATAACAACCGCGCCGCCCATGTGCGTGAATTTGCCAATCTGATATACTTTTGCAGTCCTGATTAATTTCAGATCAAGGCATGTCGTAAAGGAATTTCCAATCTCTGAATTATTTAAAAAGTTTTCTGTTCCTTGGATTAAATATTCTGCTGTATTCATACCCGGTGTCTGCTCCGTCAAGTCGGGCCGAACAGTGAATTCGTCAATCGTAGCGACTTCATCGTCCAGCTGAATTTTACGGCCACTTTCAATTTGAGTCGTTTTAGCAACCAGTTTGTCGACCTCTTTTATAATTTGATAAGTAGTCGGTATTACTTGGGTGTGGTCCGGAATTTTAATCGTAAAAGTGCAGGTCTTTACGACCTCGCCCGCGAAGGCTGTTGAGGTTAAAGCTGTCGAAAAAGTTATTAATAGACCCAAAAGTGTCGTCATTTTTTTTCATAAAGTCGCCCTCGATCGATTTGGTTTTGTAAGTTAATCGTTCAAGGAATAAAGGAGCAAAAGAGGGGCCGACTCAAAAGGGACAAGGCTTTATTTTGCGTATTTTTCGGCTTCAACCAAAGCATTGTATAAATTAACCTGCGCTCCGGAAAAAATTTTTGCTCTCAGTTTTTTTGTGGGCACAGAGGATTTTATTAAAATAGATTTAAGTTCTTTATAATTCAGATCCTTAAATTTTGACCATATTTCTGCAGCAATTCCAGTCACGACGGGAGTGGCAATAGAAGTCCCATAATAAAAACCATACTTACTGTTAGGAAGGGTCGTATAGATGTCAACGCCAGGGGCTGCGACATCAATATCTTTGGGTCCATAATTTGCAAAGGAGGCCAGATCACCATTTTGGTTGATGGCTGTTACGACGATCAAATTGTCATTTTTTAAAGAGGCTGGATAAATTGGAAACTGGTCCAAATTGTTTGAATAATTTCCCGCCGCTGTCACCACTAAGACGCCATATTTTTCAGCGATCAATTCCAAGGTGTCACCCAGCAAAGTGCCGCTGTCTAAGGACCTTTTTCCAAAGCTGCAATTGATAATTTTGGCCCCATTCTTGGCGGCGTAAAGCAGGGCCTCTGCAACGTCTTTGTCTTTTTCATCACCCTCCGAGGGAATAGCTTTAAGAGCCATAATTTTTACGTGAGAGGCAATCCCTGCAATTCCTTTTTTATTATTTTGTTTGGCAGCAATGACACCAGCACTGAGGGTTCCGTGCAGGTGTTGATCAAAAACATCACCGGTGGCTTGCCCTTGTGAATTCCGATTCAATGTGTTGATTCCATAAACGTCATCAATATAGCCATTATTGTCGTCATCAATGGCGTTGTTTGGAATTTCACCAGAGTTGGTCCACATATTATCCCTAAGATCTTCATGATTAAAATCAACTCCGGTATCGATGATGGCAACAATTATTTCCTGAGACGGCTTTTGACCAAAATGATTGTAGGCTTTAAATAAATCGATCCCATTGTACTTGGATTCTCTGTGCATCCAATTTGAAGTGACACCAGGATCATTAAAAGGATTCCCTGAATAAGTTGCAGATTTCGCTTGAGCAGTAGAAACACTGAGACCGAACAGGATTAAAATCGAATTAATAAGAAACTTAAGCATTTGAAGGTCTTGTACTACAGCGGGAAAGTTCTTTCAATGGGCTCCTGATCCGCTTTTTATGTAAATTGAATCTTCAAATCTGCTATATCGAGGGTTAGCCAGATGCGTTGTTATTGCATCTTTGCCTGTCACTAGGTAACAACATAGGACCGTGTCGAACTTAACGCCGCTTATGAAACAGTACTGGGATATCAAATCCTTACATCAAGACAAAATCTTGATGTTTCGGATGGGCGATTTCTATGAAATGTTTTTTGATGATGCCATCAAAGCAGCGCCGCTTTTAGGAATTACACTCACCTCTAGAAATAAAAAATCGCAAGATGAAACGCCGATGTGTGGAATGCCTCATCATTCGGTGGCAGGTCCGATCAATAAGCTTCTTGCCCACGGACTAAAAATTGCGATTTGTGATCAAATCGAAGATCCCAAATTAGCCAAAGGTATCGTTAAGCGGGCCGTCACTCGGGTTCTCACTCCTGGGATGGTTTATGATCCAGAAACTTTAGAGCAAAGCTCCTCCCACTATGTTGCAAGCCTTGATGCCGAATCAGTCAGTTTTATTGATGTCACCACCGGCGAATGTTTTTACTTACGATCATCGTCTCGTGTTCAATTGCTGTCTTTTTTAGAAATTCTGCCGGTCGCCGAAGTTGTGATGGCTGGGGCCAGCGAAGAAAGTTTCAAACCGCTGATCTCCTGCACTTTAAGTCCTTTTGAAACGCCCATTGATTTTTCAAGTCCGCTATTAACTGAATCAGCCCCGGATTCTGCCCGACGGCTTTTGGCTTACGTGCAGTCCGTTAGTTTACCAGATTCAGCCAAAATGCTAAGGCCTTTTGAAGAGCGTCCTTTAAAATCCCGCATGACCTTAAGCCCCACGGTCATCAGGCACCTAGAAATCTTTAGTAATCTAAAAGGTGATCCCAAAGGCAGTTTACTGCACAGTTTGGATCGCACTAAAACACCCGCCGGGGGTCGCAGGCTTCGTGAACATTTGCAGTTCCCCCTTTTAGATGAAAAAGAAATTTCCCAAAGACTTGATGCGGTCGAATGGTGGCGAGGCCAAGTTCCGCAATTAAAAACTTTGCGCGAAGTCTTTTCCCGAATGGGTGATCTTGAACGGCGCCTGATGAAGGTGTCTTATCCGCAAGCAGGGGCCCGCGATCTTTTAAGTTTAATTCAAGGTTTGCAGTCGGCTTTGGAAGCCCTGCAGTTTGATCCGACCGCAGAAGTTCACGACGTTGAAATTAAAGCTTTGAATGAAATCACCCAAGCGGTTTTCACCACCTTAGTCGATGAGCCGCCGATCAGTACCAAGCAGGGGGATCTGATCCGTAAAGGAATTTCTCCGCTGCTGGATGAATATATTGAGCTTACGACCCAATCTCATAAACTTTTGCAAGAAATGGAAATGCGGGAAAAAGAAAAAACCGGAATTTCTAGTCTTAAAATTAGATATAATAATGTTTTTGGTTATTATATTGAAATCACAAACACTCATAAAGACAAAGCCCCAGCCCACTATCAGCGCAAGCAAACTCTTTCCACCGCTGAAAGATTTGTCACCGATGAACTGTTAGATTTAGAGCGCCGAGTGATCACCGCTGAAACCAAGCGCTTTGAACTTGAGTTTGAAATTTTTGAAAATCTTCGAAAGAAAACTTTAAACTTAGCGCCTTTGGTTTTAAAAGTGGCCCGCAGATGCAGCTACTTAGACGTTGAAAGTTCTTTAGCTTGGCTGAGCTTAGAACAAAAGTACGTGCGGCCGCAGTTTAATAAATTAAACCTTGTGAATTTGGAATCCTGCCGGCACCCGGTGGTTGAGCAATCTTTAAAGGGTCGCTTCACGGCAAATTCTTTGCACCTTGAAAAACAAGGTTGCTTACTTTTAACCGGTCCCAATATGGCGGGAAAAAGTACGCTGATGCGCCAGATGGCTTTGATTGCCATCATGGCGCAAATGGGATCTTTTGTACCAGCGGCGCAAGCGTCATTGCCTTTATTTGATCAGATTTTTACTCGGATTGGCGCTAGTGATTCTTTAACAGAGGGTCTATCTACTTTTATGGTCGAGATGACTGAGACCTCAGAGATGCTTAAATGTGCAACGTCAAAATCTTTGTTAATCTTAGATGAAGTCGGGCGGGGCACCAGCACCTTTGATGGGATGGCTTTAGCGCAAGGAATTCTAGAGTATATTTTAAAACAAGTGAAGTGCCTGACTTTGTTTGCCACCCACTACCATGAGCTGACAATACTTCAGAATGATTTTTCAAGCATCCAAAATGCCCATATGGCGGTGTCTGACAAAAATGGAAAAATTGAATTCTTACACACTTTGCAAAAAGGGCCGGCTTTAAAATCTTATGGTTTGCATGTTGCCGAACTAGCCGGTGTTCCCGCCGCCGTGATTCAGCGGGCAGAGATTTTATTAAAAGGCCATGAAGTTTCGGCCGCTTCAAAAAAACAACTGTCACTTCTTGAATGGCAAGAGGCAGGTTTGAATTCTAGTTCAGAAGTGCAAAAGTGGAAGGATCAGCTGCAGGCCTTTTCTTTAGCCGAAAAGACGCCGCTAGAGGCTCTTAATCAGATCGCCGAATGGCAAAAATCATGTCGCGATCTTTCTTAAATTCAGAGGAAAAAACTCGGTTTCTTGAACATCTAAAAAGCCCTCGGTGGACGGATTTGACGGAAGGTCATGATGTCCGCAAACTAGTGGAACATAATTCTTCTTTTCTTGAGCTGGCTTTAGAAAAAAAACTTTCTGCATTCGGAAACTGGCAGGAGTTAGATCCCATTTTATTAGGCTCTTGGGCGCGCCATGAGCTGTGTCCCGTTTCAGATTTGGATCTGATCTTTTTAGGCGACGACGAAAAAGTTTTTAACTTTATTGAAAAAGTTCAAGAGGCCGGCCTCAAGCTCAGGTACCGAGTTCCCAAAAATAAAAAGGATTGGTCCGAAGGCGTTCAGCCTTTTGATCTTCTGGCTTTGCTGGGTGGACGTGCCACCACCGAAGCTGGTGCCCGCCAACTAGATGAACAAAAAAAGCTTCTTCACAGTCGAATTAAAAATGTTCGGAAAAATATTTTAAAAGAAGTCAGTCTGGAAAGAAAACGCCGTCAAAAACGTTTGGATTCAATCACTAATTTCTTAGAGCCCCATATTAAATATACGCCAGGCGGTTTAAGAGACATCGAGCAAGCGCTTTCGCTGGCGCCCTTATTTGCAGACAAAGATCCTAAAGATCAACATGCCCTTTCGGTCCTTCAGTTTTATAAAGATGTGTTGCTTTTAATTCGTCAAAGATTGCACCTTGAATCGGGCCAAGACATCCTTTCTGGAGCCGATCAGCTAGCAATCTCATTGGTTTTTGGGGCCGAAACTTTAAGTGATTTTATGCGGGCTGTAGAGCGCGGTCTTTCAAGAACCTTTTTCTATTCGGAATGGTTGCTGGAAGTTTTTAAAAGTTCACAAAAAGCCGTGAAGCTAGTCGAAGATAAAAACCTAAAATCCGTCCCAGAGCTGATAAAGGCTTTGCAAAAACAGCCCGGCATTTTAATGCAAAAAAAAGTCAGGCAATCGCTGGATTCCTGCTTTAAAGCTAAACCCTCTGATCGTCTAAGCCCGCAGCAGTTACAGGGACTGCGTTTGATGTTGGGACCAAAAAGTAAAGACGCTTTGATTGTCGATGTTTTTAGCAGTCGATTGATTGATAAGTTATTGCCACCGGTGCAAAAGCTGGTCGGTCATGTTCAACATGATCAGTATCATCGTTTTACGGCGGACATTCATTTGCAGCAAGCTTGTCGGAATTTTTTGAAAGTTCGTCATTCCGCCAAGGAATTAGGGCCGCTGTCTTTTTTGCACAAAGAGCTTTCGGCTAAGGATTGGGAACTGATCGGCTGGAATTGTTTATTTCATGATCTTTCAAAAGGGGATGGTGGTGATCATAGTCACAAAGGGGCTAAAAACGTTCTGCAAATGTTGCCCCCAAATTTTATTTCAAAAAGCTTTAAGGTAGAACTTTCCTGGCTGGTTGAAAATCATTTGCTGCTTTCGGCCTTGGCTTTTAAGCGAAGCTCGATTTCTTCAGAAACTTTAAAAGAATTGCAAGATCACGAAGCCTCAGATAAGCGGATGCAAAGGCTGGCCGTTTTTACGGTGATTGATATTAAAGCCACAAATCCTGAGGCCTGGACAACTTGGAAGGGACAGCTCTTAAAAGATTTCCTTGTGGATTTAAGATCGCCGGAAAGCCTGCAGCGACAAAAGTTAATTCCTTTATTTAAAGATAAATTTAAAAATGTTCCCAGTACGATTGTTGATGAATTCGAATCCTTTTTGTTGCAACGAATCCCTTTGAAAACTTTGGTCAAAGACCTTGGTCATTTGCAAACCGGAGCGTCCTCATCGATACAAATTTTTAGGCTTTCGGGAAGAACTTGGGTGCGATTCTTTGATCGAACCGATCGGCCAGGGTTGATGGTGAGCTATGTGGATCGTTTGCATCAAGCCGGAGCGAATGTTCTGCACGCCAGTATTCATACCCTACCAGGTTTTGGTGTTTACGATTGGTTTCAAGTCCATCTGCCAAAGGGTAAAGAAAAAATCCTTAGGGCGTCTGTGAACCAAACTTTAACTTTACAAAAAGTTCAGTTCGACGCGGTCCAGGTGACTGCATTAGGCTCGGATGAGTGGTTAGTGAATATGAAGGCCAAAGATCAAAAGGGATTACTAAAGTACGCGTGCTACGGCCTGAGCCAAGCCGGAGCCAATATCAAGTCAGCCCGGGTTCACACCTGGGGCTTGAAAGTCGAAGACGTGTTTAGGATTAGCTTTAAAGGGTCTGAAGAGGATTTAAAAAAGAATATCACTTCTTTTTTTGGGAACTTCCAGTAACACCGGCGTGATTGCGCCAGTTATTTTCAGGATCAATTTTCGTGCGATTGTGCCAAGCATCCCATTTCTTTTTTGGAAGCTTATGAAGAACGTGACCACGTTCATCGAAAATATCGGGATCTTTACCAAATAAAACATCTAAAATTTTGCTGCCAATACCCATCGAAAACCTCGTGACAATAATATAAGGCAGCCCAATTTGATTGTGAAGCCTTTTTGCCTAGATATTTCGAGGGTTAGCGCAAACGTCAACCGTGTCTAGCTTTTGTTCGTGGGTCAGTTTGGCTTGAGCGTTAAAGAATTTAAAGCATTTGTCGGCCCCGGCTTCGATGGCCGTTTCATAGCTGGTGGTGTTGACAGGCACTTCTAAATGTTTTTCGCCCATCCGGTAGTGAAGGTTGAATTTTTTAAGCTCGGTGGCCGCTGACGCCGAAACTGTTCCCAAGAGTGTGATTAAGATTAAAAAGTTTTTCATAATTCGTCCTCCTACCTTCATAGAGTTGCAAGCCCCTGGCCATGTCCCAGCTTAGAACGCTCTTAAGTCTCTGATATCCAGAGGGAATTTTCGTCTCAGAGTGAGAATAATAAACAAGCCTTGAAAGCGGTGCCTAAGGTGCCATTTTTGGGTTAGACTGCGCCCAGATGAAATTTAAACACCTAACGCCGCCTCTCTATCATGACCTGCTTCACAGCGATATTTTGCGGATGAATCCCCAGGAAACAAAGGCGACTTGTGACAGCTGTATTATGGCCCGCTCGCCGGTGGCTTTAAAGAAGCGCTACCAGGATCACTTAAAATGCTGCACTTATTATCCCCTGGTTCCCAACTTTGCGGTCGGCGCACTTCTTTCAGATTCGACGGGCCGTTACCAGCACGCACAAAAAGTGATTCGCGAAATAATCAAGAAGCGCCAGTATTCGCTGCCCATAGGACTTTTGCCGCCGGTCGCTTATCAGCTCGAGTTTAAAAATAGAAAAGACGGGGATTTTGGTCAAAAAGAAAGCTGGCTGTGCCCGTATTTTCACAAAGAAAAAAACCAATGTTCCATCTGGGCTTATCGCGGCGCTGTTTGCACCAGTTTTTATTGCAAAAGTTCGTACGGTAAAAAAGGCCAAAAATATTGGTCTCAAATGAGTGACTATTTAACCTACGTCGAAATGGCTTTAATGGAAGAGGCCTTAATCCGATTAGACTTTTCGCCGCGTCAAATTTCAGCTTGTTTTACTTACTTGAATTGCGACACAGGCACTAAAGAAGAAAAGAAGTCTTGGTCGATGCCAGAAAAAACAGCCAAGGTCTTTTGGCGGGATTATGATTCCGATCAAGAGGGATTTTTTATTAAGTGCTTTAAAATTGTATCAACCTTCGATAGAAGTGACTTTAAGGAAATGATGGGCGAGCAAGGTTTAGATATTCAAAACCAATTGCTAGCGATCTACAAGACTTTAAATTCCCCATCGCCGACTTAGGAAGTGATGATGACAAAAATGAACACAAAAATGAACACAATAGCTCAGCGGCAAAAAAAAATCGTAGTTGAGTTTGCAGCTCTGGCTGACTGGGAAGACAGATACAAGCGCATCATCGAGCTGGGAAAAAAGTTACCGGCTTTTCCAGAAGCCTTAAAAACCGAACAACTTAAAGTCAAAGGCTGTCAGTCGCAAGTTTGGCTGAAGGCAGAACTTGCGGAGAACGGCGAAATCATTTTCACCGGTGATAGCGATGCGATTTTGGTGAAAGGACTTTTAGCTTTAGTGTTGCAAGTGTTTTCACAGACTAAGCCCCAGGAATTGCTAGAGGCACCGATGGATTTTTTAAAAGAGTTAGGCTTAGAATCCCATTTATCTCCTAGCCGCAGCAATGGTGTGTTTTCGATGATCAAGCAAATGCGTCTTTATGCGCAGGCCTTCCTCATGATGGAAAAATCAAAGGCTTAATATTTTATTGACCCCCGTCTTGGTTTGTCCTGATGATGAGTTCGATGCGTTTGACACTTAAAATTTTCTTATTTCTGATATCGATCGGTTCCGTCGCAGGGAGCCAGGCTAAAGCTCAGGTTAAAACCCAAGTTGTTTTTGGCCAAGATGATCGAAAAGATTTGTATCAAGTCCAGCGTCCTGAAATATGGTCGGTGGCTGATTCGACCGTGGCTTTTATTAGCGCTGACCAACTAAGGAAATCAAAATCTGGAAATTATGAAATCAAAGCCCCATTATTGGGGCGCGCCTTTCATCTTTGCCCTGGCGAAGCTTTTTGGAGGCAGCCCTCGGTCGCCAGTTGTTCAGGATTTTTAGTGGCTCCAGATATCATCGCAACGGCAGGTCATTGTGTACCGGAAAGATGTGATGATAAGGTTAAAATCGTTTTTAATTTCTCATTAAAAAATGCCAACCAAGATGTACCAAGAGTTTCAACCCATCAGGTTTATCAATGCAGAAAAGTCATTGCTCGTAAGAATACCAGCACGGAAGATTTTGCCCTGATTCAGTTAGATCGCCTTGTTCTTGACCATCAACCATTAAAGTTAAGCACGCGTACAGCCCAAGAAGTTGATGAGCTCATTGTCTTTGGACACCCCTTAGGTCTGCCATTAAAAGTGGTTGATAACGCCCAAGTGCAAAAGGTCTATGAGTCCTTTTTTATGGCCGATACCGATACCTTTGATGGGAATTCGGGCTCAGCCGTGATGAATGCTCAAAGTTTAGAAGTCGTTGGCGTTCTTGTGCGAGGCGACCCGGATTTTATCCAAGATGAAAAGCTACATTGTCAGCGAATAAGAAAATGTCAGACAGGTCTTTGTCAATTTGATGAGGCCACAAAGATTTCTTTCATCACCCAAGCCTTAAAGGCCTATCAATAGTAAGGCCACTTTATTTTGTTTTCTAGCAATAATAAAATTTTCTTCCCTTTTGGGCATCAGCTTTGCAAATGCTGGTTGGCTAACAAATAAAGATTTTTAATCTTTATCAACGTCACTCACAAGGAGAAGAGCAATGACAAAAATTTTATTGGCCGGTCTGATTTCACTAATGGCTTCAGGGGCCTTTGCGCAAGCGATTCCAGGACACCCAAGTATCGCTGACGATAATTACAAAGCCAGTCATGGCCAACGTCATCATCGCCATCATCATCGAGGCGGGACCTGGATTTGTTACGCAGACAATTTAATTGTAAAAGGTTTTATTGGTGAGTCCGCCGATAAAGCAACCGCAATGGAAGAAGCGATGGCTCGCTGTGAAGCTTCGTCTCAGTTGCCTTGTTTTAAAGTCGAGTGCCGCCAAAATTAAGTTCTAAAGGTTATTTTCAAAATGGAGTTGAGGAAGCTCTCAATTCCATTTTGTCCTTATATGCCACTTTACTAAAAGCTTTTTACCCCGGATTGCGTGTCACTTAGACCGTTGCATACACGCGGTGGGAATCATCCATATCGTCAAGTGCGATTAAAAATTCTTCGATATCAGTTTTTTGTTCGGGCGTCAGTTCCGTCATATTTTTAGCTTTAAATGAAGGCTCAAAAGATTGAACCGTCCAACCGCGCTTTTGTAGGGCTTGACGAACTTCATCTAAACTTTCAAGCGACGTGTAAAAACTGTAACCCTCATCTGATTTTTCAACTTCATTAGCGCCAGCTTCGATGGCTTCTTCTTCCGGATCAAAAGTTCCTGTTTTTTGTGCTTCAACAAGTCCCACACGCTCAAACATCCAAGCGACGGCGCCCGATTCACCCATCGAGCCCTCGTGTTTTTTAAAAGTATTTCGAACTTCAGGTGCTGTTCTATGGCGGTTGTCGGTTTGGCATTCGACTAAAACACCCACACCATGGGGCCCGTAGCCTTCGTAAACCACTTCTTCGATTTGCGCTCCATCTTCTAACTGCCCGGCACCTTTTTTAATGGCGCGCTCAATGGTGTCGTTGGGGCAAGATTGTTTTTTTGCAGCGTCTATGGCCATGCGAAGTCGGGCGTTCATACCAGGGTCAGCGCCGCCAGCTTTTGTCGCAACAGAGATCTCACGTGCTAATTTTGTAAAGACCAAACCCTTTTTTTGCGAGTTCGCCGTCTTTAGACCATTTTTCCAAGATTTTCCCATATCCACACCACCTAGAGTTCGATCTTAACAAGAGAACCCGCCCGTGTTGAAGCTGGACTGCACCGCTTCCAAAGAGTAAATTTCAAAAGATGTTAGCTTTTCATCGACCTTCTGTGATCGAAAAAATCAAATTTATAGAAGATGACCTGGCTCTGCTTGCGCATTCTGCAGGATTTGCTGTCCCTGCTCTTCCGGCTCGCGATATTTTGGTGTTACCGCCACAAAGCCACCCCGAAAAAAAGGGCCTATCGAAGATCGAAGGGCAGGGACGGCTGCTTCACGATCTGGCGTCCATCGAGCTTCAAGCTATGGAATTAGGACTGAGAACCTTGAATGAATTTCCCCAGGCACCAGCAGAATTTTTAAAAGAACTGTCTGAAGTGACCCGTGGAGAATCAAAACATTTACAGCTTTGCTTAGAGGGCCTATCCAAGCTTGGTTTTAAGTGGGGACATTGGCCGGTGCATTGTTCGCTGTGGGCCGCCACGGGTAAAGAGGATTCGTTGTTAGATCGGATTTTAATTGTACATCGCTACCTTGAAGGAAGCGGTCTGGATGCCGGTGAACAAATTTTAAAGCGGCTTAAAAGTATTCATGCCCCTCGGGTTCAGCAGATTCTAACATTGATCACTGAAGAAGAAGTGGCCCATGTTGAATTTGGCAGTCGCTGGTACAAATCCATCTGCCTTCTTGAAGGCCTAGATCCAGAAAAAGATTTTTCTGAGCGCATGTGGAAGCTTCGCAAGACAGTGCCCCGTCGAATTGAAAAATTATCTTACGAGCTACGAAAAAAAGCTGGATTTTCAGACGGGGAGTTGAAGGTGTGCGAGAACTTAAGAGCGCATTTTTTATCGACTTAGATCTTTTCGTCCGGCGCTAAAAATCGCCATTTTCCTTCTGGAAGCGTGCCCAGCTTAATATTTCCAACGCGGACTCGTTTTAAACCAGCAATGGTTAAACCCACAAGTTCACACATCCGGCGAATCTGTCGGTGACGACCTTCGCGCAAAACAAAACGCAGCTGGTCTTCATTGACCCATTCCACTAAGGCTGGCTTTAAAGGTCTAGAATCTAATGAAAGTCCATGTCTAAGAAGTTGCAGTTGGTCTTTCGGTAAAGCGCCGCGAACACGGACCAGATATTCTTTTTCAATTTCAGTTTCTTCACCGATAATTTTTTTTGCCACTCTGCCATCTTGAGTAAAAATCAAAAGTCCTTGTGAATCAATATCAAGTCTGCCGGCAACGGCTAAGCCCTCAAACATATCGTGATCAATACGAACCTGTTCGTCGCTAAAATAATTTTCTTCCGTGATCAGTCTGACGGCAGGAATATAATCTTTTTCGGGCTGGGCCGACACCCAACCGATCGGCTTATTTAATAAAATCGTCACCAAAGTTTTTTGTTGTTTCATGGCTTCGGCAGCCAAAGTCACGCGCGCATGCCGAGTCACTTTAAAACCAAGTTCTTGAATCACGACGCCGTCCACCAGCACTAAGCCTTTTTCGATATATTCATCGGCTTCGCGGCGCGAACAAATTCCACGCTCAGACATTAATTTTGAGAGACGGATTTTTTCTTCGCTCACCCTAACTCCAGCTCGGCCCAAAGATCAGGGGCCTCGTAAACTCGTATCACCTTGAGGCCTGGAATCGAAGATTTTATTTTTTCAGCTATAAAAAGTGCAATGTTTTCGGTGGTCGGGACATGGTCCTTAAACCAATCGATATCAAAGTTAAGATGATGATGATCTAGGATTTTTAAAACGGGTGCCAAAGCGCTACGAACAGTCCCTTCAGGGGTTGAAAATTCAACGCCAATTTCCAGCCTGTAGTTATGACCGTGTCCATAGGGCGTGTAGCAGGCTCCAAAAACCTCTTGGTTTTTTTCTTTGGACCAGGCTTTTTGCTCATAAAAATGGGCGCTAGAAAATTGAAAGCTCAAGTAACGGGTCATAGAAGGTTGATGCCTCCATCAACAGATAAAACAGCGCCGGTGGTCCAGGCAGAAGCTTCACTGCTTAGAAAATAAATGGCTTTTGCAATTTCCGCAGACGTTCCTGTTCTTTGCAAAGGTTGCAGTGTTTGAAAAGACGATAAATCTTGGCCGGCGTGAATTGGCGTATCCACAATTCCGGGACAGACACAGTTCGCCCGAATTCCCAATGGGCCGCCCTCTAAAGCCAAGGTCTGCGTCCAGTTCACCATCGCCGCTTTGCTGGCCGAGTAGGCAGAGATATTGGCCGCCGGCGAAAGTCCTAAAGTGGACGACACATTCAGAATCGAGCCCTGTTTTTGTTTTTTAAAATAGGGAAAAACTTCGCGGGTGATTCGAACTGCACCGAAAAGGTTCGTGTTAAACTGATCCAGCCAAAGTTCATCGGTTGAGGACTCAAAGGATTGCCGCTTAAAAATCCCGGCGTTATTAACTAAAGCTGTGACGTGTGTATCTGAGGTCGAAAAAATCTTCTGGATGGCCTGTTTGACAGAGGCTGGATCGGTCAAATCACAGACTAAAATTAAACCATTGTTTTTAATTTGATCTAAAACTTGCTTAAGAGCCTCTAGCCTGCGTCCCAGTAAAAAAACAAAGAAGCCGTTGCTAGCAAATTCTAAGCAGGTTGCTTCGCCAATACCAGAACCTGCGCCTGTGATGATCACTGCTTTTTTCATAAATTCCCCAATGGAATAGGGTGTAACATAAGATCTGTAAATCGCAAAAGAAAAGGGAGCCTAAAGCTCCCTCATGATGTCCATCAGCGTTGTGTGTTTTTAGATAAAAGAAAAATTAAGCGACTTTTTTCTTGCCTGCTTCGTAATGATGAAACTTTTTATCAAAGTCAGGAACGCGGTGCCCTTCTTTAGAGATCAGGCCCAGTTTAAACCACTCGAAATGCTCACCACAGAAGCTGGCGCGTGCAGGTTTTGCTTTGCAGTCATCCGCCAGGCACTTTTGTGAGCCGATGGAAACCACGTTATTAGGAACTTGTTTTTCTAGATTCTTTTTCTCTGCCATGACAACTCTCCTTCGATGACTTTTTAGGAAAGGGTTTAAATTCCTACAACGTAAACCCTCGATATAAGTCCTATCGGCTAGACGCGATCAAAGTTGAGGGGAAAATCGACCTTCAGACTGTCGATAAGTTTGACAGTTTTTTAGTGTAATTTTTACAGATTCAGCCCTAACAAGCTCAAATCTATCAACAATTCAGGACATTTTTTGACTTCACCCAGCCACCTAATTACACAGTACCTTCTTTAACAAAGGTGAGGCTTGTGAAAAAATTTATGTTGATGGTGGCGATGGTGTTGGGTGTGTCTTCGGTTTCTTTCGCTCAAATGCAAAACACAGATGAGGATAACAACGCCCTTGATGAGTTAGATCCTTTCAGTCAGACGATCGAATCCGATTTAAATCAGATGGATTTTCAATATAACTTAGAAACTGGAAATCCAGTTTTTGATTTGAATTCGTTGAATCCCTTCACCATTTCAGACAGTAGTTGCTTTCAATTAAACTGTCACATTTACGCGCAAGTCATTAAATCAACGCAAGTCATCTACATCTATATTGATGGCCAGCTGACTTACACCTGGAGAGTTTCTTCAGGCAGCCCCGGCCGTGACACACCAAATTTGAATCAACATCCTAATGGCCGAATCTACGACGCCTACACTTCCAAAAAATTTCCAGGTGGCGATTACAAAGGTCTTGGAAATATGCCTTACGCCGTATTTATCAGCGGCGGGATTGCGATTCACGGCACAAGCTTAGGAAATGTAAAAAAACTCGGTCAGCCCGTATCCCACGGCTGCATACGAATCCATCCAGAAAATGCAAAAATATTTAACGGCCTTGTTCGCGCCGCCGGCGTGAGCAACGTTTGGGTGTCTGTTCAGAACTAGTGCAAGCACTGCTTTTAGAGAGCATAAAAATAATTCGGTGGATGAAGAAGATCTTATTTCTTTACCTTCTTTTGTTTGCGGGCACCCTGGCGAAGGCTGATCAGAAACCCTACATCATCAGTGGGTTTGATGATGTCCTTAGGCAAGCTGAGAATACGGGTTTAATCAAAGCCTCCATGAAAATCCTAGAAGATGACAAAGGATTTTCGGGAATGCCCGAGCTCTATCATTTAATTTCTGATCAAGAAACTTCGCCTCAATTTGTTTTAGTCAGTGCGATTTCGAATTGGTTCGATAGCAGAATAGATCGATTTTTACAAAATTCCCATTTTCCGTCTCACCGACGGTATTTGCGAAACTGGCTCACCGAATGGTCCATAGAATCATTTAAAATCGAAAAAATAAAAGCGATCCTGAAGGAAAAGGGTGATCGTCAATTTATTGTTATTTTTGATAATTCTGAGGCCAGTATAAACCTGGTCGAAGAAATAAATCGTCAGTTTCCAAAAAAGTTCGTAGGAATTTATTTGAGGCAGGTTCAAAATAAAAAGCTTCCCTTGGGCGCAGCAGATCCGCTACGGATTTAGGCAGGCCGGATTTGATTCTTGGTCTAAAGGCGTTATGTCAGGGTTGGTTTATGCAAAATTTGCAGAATCGATCGGCGAAGTTTCATTGGCTGCAGAAATTCGGTTGGCCATTCGGCAATTGGGTTTTATCTGTCAATCAAAAGCGAACTAAACCAGAAAATTTAACCTTATGGATAGCGTTTTTGGGAGCGCTTGATCTTTATAATCATGTAGGAATGGAAGAAAAATGCGATCAACCATTTGACCCAGATGGCCGTGGCTCCATGGGCGTAGCTGTAAAACCCCGTGGTGACTGAGGCGAATAAGCCCAGATGATGCAGTCGTAGACGGTCAGGGGTCACAATAGAAACCAAGAATGCCAGCGTGGATAACCAACCAACGATCTCGATAAAAATTTCGCTGTCCGGGATCATTTCAAAACCTCTGAACCTGTCTTTGACGTCAACCAAGTACCGGTAGGTTTGCTCACTCATCCCGTCACGGCAAGTGGTATTTTCCATTTCTTGAGTTTGATCGTTTTCGGATTTGCTCCAGCAAAAAATTAGGTGATAAGGCCGTCTAACTTTAAAACTAACTTCATCACCAACCGGAACCCAAAATGCACTTTTCGATTCATCTTACGATATACGAGGATCGTCTTTTGGAGTTCATTATAAAAAGTTTTTGGGAAATAGCTTGTATCTCCGTGTGGGTGTCGATCAGAGGCACACGGCCTATAACTATAAAGAGGAAACTTTGTTTTCTTCTTTGTTGAAACTGCCCCACTTAAGTGTGCTTGCTTTAACTCGCGCGTCGAATAAGTTCAGTTTTTCTAGAGGCTTATCATCTCCTTGCGACCAAACGAATTCCTTAGGAATTCGTTTGGTAACAACGAATCATTTAAACACCTAAAATAACAAAGTAACCTTGAGGCGTTAGTCTGCGCTACGCACACTTAAGTGGGGCAGTTTCTAAAAATTAAAGGCGTCTAATCACAACCTCTTTTTTTTCAAACTGAGACAGCCTATGAAATCTCAAAATGGGATGTAGAAGGATTAGGCGACGCCATATTTTGCGTCAGTTTCAATAAAATCAGCCGACATATCAGAGTCTTAGGAATAAAAATGATTTCGTTTCCGAAAAAGATTAGACACTTTTCTATTTATATTTAATTTGAAATCAATTCTGATGAGTTTTGGTTGGCCGCATTTTTGAAGTACTGATCTGTACGGGGGAAACGTGAAAACAAAGCTCTTTATTGGAATATCTGCCTTAATAGTCATCTTAGCCTTTCAAAACTGTGGTCAGCCAGGAAGTGTTCAACTGACGTCAGACGGAGTGGCACCTCAAAAGCTAAGTGCTAATGCCGTCCCACAACAAGATCCGCCATTGGTGGTTGATGTCGTGGCCGCCGTAGCCGATAGCAAAACACCGGCCCCTGCCGCGGTCGGCAGCTCACCAGCACCCGCTCCCGCATCAGCACCAGTTCCGAAATCAGGAGAGATGTCAGCTGATGATGGCGTCGTAATCCCAGCCGTCATTAATAACGTCGAAGAAGTTCTTGATGACAATTCATGTGGTGAAGACAAGAAAAAAGTTCTGGTCTGCCACTTCCCTCCGGGAAATCCTGCGGCCATGCATACAATTTGTATCTCACGTCACGCTTTAAATGCTCATATGAATCACGGGCATAGTGAACCTGAGCATCAGGACCATATTGGCGCCTGCCGCTAATTAAGTTTCGTTGCCCCAATATCAGCTAATTAAAAACCACCGAAAGGTGGTTTTTAATTTAAGAGCCCGCGTAAGAAATTTTAGATTCTGATAGCTCAGCAGCTGGGGCTTTTTTCTTTTTCATTTTTGTTTCAAACCACTTTGGTCCACGGCGGGCCCATGTACAATTTTTACACATTTTAATTTCGCTGGCACGGCCGTCTGTATGAAGCCCACGGTACTTTTGAAATTTAGCCGAATTCCATATTTCAACAATTGAATGTGTCCTTACATTGCCCATATTTTCTTCGGCATTCCAGTCATCGCAGCATAAGACGACGCCGCCGTCAGACCAGATGTTCATTTCAGACCATAACAAATAACAAGGATGCCCCACGTCCAGCATGCCGTCTTTAACATCAACACTCCCGCCCCGTGAGACGATGATGTCGGTCCCGACAAAGTCAGCGACTCCGCGCCATTGGTTTTGATGGTCTTCAACCTCATGCCGGTTGGCCGGTTGGGATAAGATTCCGACTCGGACAATTGGCAGAGCCGCCTTTTGTTGGCGCCTGGTCTCGACAAGCTTTTTGACGTTGCCAACCACCATCTCAAAACGCAAATTTTCACGGATTTTTTCAAATGTTTCTTTGGTCGCGCCATCAATATCGATGTGGACTGTATTCACCTTCTGATCAATTAAGAGTTGGGCGGCCTTGGCGTCCATCAACGAGCCATTGGTGTTAATTAGAATATAGGCATTTGGAATTTCTTTTCTCAGGTGAATAATAAAATTTCCATAATCTTGTCGCGCCGTGAAGATTTCGCCGTAGCCGTTCAGAGCAAATTTTTGAATTCCTAATTTTTTTGCCTGCGCTATAATATTTTTATAAGTTTCAAATGACATCACTTCCATTTTTCGTTCCATGTCATGCCGGGGGCACATAATGCACTTTGCATTACAAATACTTGTAATTTCGATATTAAGCTGACGCGGGATGGTTTGAAGCTCTATCAGTTTTAGATTCCAAAAATGATTTCCGAGGACAGGCATCGTGAATCGGAAAACTTCCAACGAACGCTTTATATCGCCAAGGCGGCTTCGCAGACTCAAGCGGTTCTCCTTTTTAAAATGTCTAAACAATTATTCTAGAAAGAACATTCAGAAATGAACAGGATTTAAATTCGCCAAGAGGCGAGCTGGTCCAAAGTCACCCGATGGCCTCTTTAAAATTGAAAGGGCGACTTTGTGAAGTTTTGATCACAGATAGTAGTCAGTTCTGCATTGAACCTAGACTCTTTAAAATTTAACCGCTAGGTCTATAAACTTAATAAAAGCTTATAGAAAAGCGGGTTACGAATGCGTTCCATTTTAATGACAGTCATGATGATCGTCAGTTGTTTTCAGGCTTCCGCAGATCTTGCTCATAAAAAAGCGACGTCGCCCCATCCTGGGGAAGAGCCAAAATTTGAATTTGAATATGAATTTGGTCGTCCGATCCGACCCGGTGAAGAAACTTACAATATCTATCGAAAGAAACATGCGACGGAGGCTGCGAAGAAAATGAATCTGTCGGCGGCAGCGATTGGTGATGGGATGGATACCTGGCACTGGTGGGTCGGCGTTGATAATCCTGGGTTTTGGCAAGATCTGTCTCAACTGAGCGGCGGGAAGCACAACTACACCGATTTTAAGATTGATTTCTTGCGATTGCTTTTAATTGTTCCTCGGGCAGACAGATTTAAGACGTTGGGTTTGATCAACGATCCTGATGCCGTTGCGGCCGACCATCCGGATCAGTTTGGCCTGACACTTGATCGAATGAAAGATGGAAGCTTGCAGTGGGACCCAGAAAAATTCGGATACTCCAGTGGTGTCATCGGCCTTCAGCTTTTTAAAAATGAAAAGTTTGATGCTAAAAAATGGAATGTTAAAAAATTCATCGAAGAGCCCGCTTCGGTGCAACCCCCTTATAAAATTGGTATGGCCTGCATTTTTTGCCACATCGGATTTAACCCTTTAAATCCTCCGAAGAATCCAGCAGAGCCTGAATGGAAAAATCTAGGCTCAACGATCGGAAATCAATATTTACGCGAAGGAATGTCATTTGGCTTAAGTTTAAAAGAATCTTCAATTATTTATCAATATCTGAAGACGCAAGAGCCAGGAACCAGTGAGACTTCGCGTTTTCCTTCGGACTCAATAAATAATCCAACAAATATCAACAGTATTTTCCGTTTGCAAGATCGCTTAAAAGTGGCGCATGTAGAAAAAATAACACCAGCTCAGGCAACGATGATAAAGTCCATGTATAAAAATACTGGCCTCCAGCTTGATAACATTGGTGGTGCGCTGGGGGGAACAGAGCTGGAACCAACGATTAAAGTGCCTCATATACTGACCGATGGGGCGGACTCTATGGGAATTTTAATGGCGTCTGTGCGGGTCTATGTCAATGAGGGCATGATGCACGAAAAGTGGTATGCCTCTTGGCCGCTGAATCCATTTAGTTTGGGTTCAAGTATTAAAAGAAAATTTCAACCTAAAGAATTTGATATCATCAATGAAATGCGAAAGGATCCCAACAGCCCTTGGATGCAGACCGAGCGTCTGATGCCAAATATGGCGACGTTTTTAATGTCCTATGATTCCTACCCATTAAAAGAAGCTGAGGGTGGAAAAGAAAATTTATCAGAAGATGATCTTGTCTTGCACCGAGGAAAAATTGCCTTTGCAGAAAATTGTGCTCAATGCCACAGTAGCAAAAGACCAGATCCTTATCCCACGGATCCTTCTGAACAGAAAAAAGCATGGCGCGAACTAGTTTTATCCAAAGATTTTCTGACAAATAATTATTTATCTGATGATGACAGGCATTCCGTCTTAGAGATTGGGACCAATGCCCAAAGAGCCGAAGGCACAAATGCTCAGGCTGGATCAACCTGGGGTCAGATGTCGAGTCAAACTTATAAAGATCAGCGCAAACCGCAAATCGAGCTGGTCGATCATGATGTCAATGGCAAGGCCATCCTATTGTATAATCCACTCACACAAAAATATGATATCAAATGGCGGGGATCGCAGGCTTTTTATCGAACGCCGACATTGGTCAGTATTTGGGCGACAGCGCCTTTTTTGCATAATAATTCTTTAGGGCTTTATAATGGTGATCCATCCGTCAAAGGCCGTCTTCAAGCCTATCAAGATGCAATGGAAAAACTTTTGTGGCCAGAAAAGCGGTTGGGAATTAAGTCTATTAAAGTCACCTCTAGTGACACGAGTCTGCCGGAAATATTTCCCGCTTTGCAGTCGCAATTGAAGCTCTTCAACCAGTTGGATCTGAAGCTTTTGATGTTGCCAAAGGGAACGCCGGTGAATTTATTGATGAATATTAATCCTAAATACGCACCTGAGCTGATCGCCGCTTACATGAAAGGCGTGCTGAAGGGGAAAGAACCCACGCACTTTAAAACATTTGTTAATCGCCGCAGGGAAGAAGGCATGATGGCTCTGAAAGAAAAGTTACTAGAGGTTAATACCTGCCCAGATTTTATTGAGGACCGCGGTCACCACTTTGGCACGCAACTTTCAGAAGGCGATAAAAAAGCGCTGATTGAATATGTAAAATATTTCTAAAAACCATTAAAGGAGAATCATGAATTTTCTGTTATTAATTATTTTTATAGCCTTGAATCCAACAACAAAGGCTTTTGCCGAAAAGATCACAAGCCATAAGGTTATCATGAAAAGTATTAGCTTTGATCCGAAAATATTAGAAATCCAGCAAAACCAGTTTGTCGAATGGACGAACAAATCTTATTCGGACCACTCGGCCACGGCCGAGGATAAAAAATCATTTGATACGGGCTTTGTCGGACCTGGAAAGAGTTCGCAACAAATTCAATTCAAGGAATTGGGAATTTTTAATTATCATTGCTCAATTCATGGTCAAACAATGAGTGCTCGAATCGTGGTGGTTCCCGCCAAGGTTCAGCCATGAATATAGAAACTATTTATTCGTCCTTGCGAATCCATCTCAGTCATAGTTTACGTGATTATGATTGGCGAATTGGCCAGCTAAAAGCATTAAAAAATATGTTAGTGGAAAACGATGAAGCCTTTAATAAAGCTATGTGGAGTGATCTTCACAAATCAAAATTTGAATGTGTGGCGACCGAACAAGGTATTGTGCTTTCTGAGATTGAACACGCACTTAAAAATTTATCGGCCTGGATGAAGCCTGAGCGCGTTTCGACACCGCTTTATAACCAACCGGGGCGTTGTGAAATTCACCATGATCCACTGGGTTTAATTTTAATTATTGGAGCTTGGAATTACCCGATTAATTTACTTTTAGCCCCTTTAGTAGGGGCCATCGTTGGCGGAAATGCGGTGATCCTTAAACCTTCGGAATTAGCTGTGAAGACAGCTCAACTGTTAGAAGATTTGATTCCAAAATACATGGATAAAAATTTGGTGGCCGTTATTCAGGGCGGGCCCGAGGAAACCGGACTTCTTTTAGATAAAGCTTTTGATCTTATTTTTTTTACTGGCAGTGGGCCTGTGGGAAAAATTGTCATGACGAAGGCGGCTCAAAATTTAACACCCGTTGTTTTAGAACTTGGCGGAAAATCTCCGGCGATTGTTTTAGACGATGCTCAGATTGATGTTTGTGCCCGGCGTATCACTTGGGGCAAATTTATGAATGCAGGACAAACCTGCGTAGCGCCTGATTATGTTTTAGTGACGGCCGCTGTGAAAAATCAATTAACGACGGCGATTCAAAAAAATCTGCTTTTATTTTTTGGCAGCGACGTTCAGGCAAGTCCAGACTACTGCCGCATTGTGAATGGCAAAAATTTTGATCGTTTGGCGGGATTGCTGAAGGGAACTCAGTTGATTCATGGCGGAAAAACTGACAAAAACGATTTATTTATTGAGCCCACTCTGATTGATTCAACTTTTGAAAGTGAATTAATGGCCGGAGAAATTTTTGGTCCGATTCTTCCGATTGTTGAAATATCAAGTGTCGAAGAAGCCATTCAACTGATTAATTCTAAACCGAAACCCCTGTCGCTTTACTTATTTACCAAGGAAAGCAGCGCCAAAGAAAAAGTTTTAGCTCATACATCATCGGGCGGTGTTTCAATCAATGATGTGATCATGCATATGCCAGTTCCAAATTTCCCTTTCGGGGGCGTCGGTGCTAGCGGCATGGGTCATTACCACGGCAAATTTAGTTTTAAAACCTTCACCCATGCTAAAGGAGTTTTAAGAAAAACCCACTGGTTTGATTTACCATTTCGTTACGCTCCCTATAATTTGTGGAAACTAAAATGGCTGCGACGATTATTTTGAAGCCGGGACTTCAAAAAATTCTAAAATATCTTTTTTAGAATTGATGCCGTCCTGATAGCCAAGATTGAGTAAAGCCTCGGCATAGGTTTTATCAAAAGCCAGATAACTTAAAAGATCCCAACCTTTTCTATCTGTCACGCCAAAGCCTTTCAGCAGATGCCTCAAAGCAAATGGAAATTGCTTAAAATGATCACAGTCAATTTCTCCAAGATCCCGGGACGGACGAATAAACAAGGAAGGAACCTGCCGTAAATAAGACTCATCGGTGTGAAGTTGGCCCGGTGTTAAAACCGATAGAACTTTATTTGTTTGAGTCATTC
Source organism: Pseudobdellovibrionaceae bacterium (assembly GCA_043779185.1). Lineage (GTDB taxonomy): Bacteria > Bdellovibrionota > Bdellovibrionia > Bdellovibrionales > Bdellovibrionaceae > JAYWDA01. The sequence goes on along the minus strand of JAYWEQ010000129.1, from coordinate 12,779 downwards.
GTGCAAAATCTGCATCCATAGAATTTAAAAACATTGAATTTAAAAGGGTTCCTGCAATATCCCCCAAGGTCACAGGATCGCGACGCTCGACACTTTTTGAAGGTTGCATGGCAAGGGGATGCTCTAGGCCGATGACTAAAAGGCGATCGGCTCCCATATGAATCGCAGGACTTAATGGTGAACGCAAGCCAACACCACCATCCCCATAATCACTGCCATCAACTCTGATGGGGGGAAAAAATATTGGAATCGCCGTCGAGGCCATGATGTGGTCAATTTTTAAGATGGTTCTTTGTCCGATCCCAGAGTCACGATCCCAGTTTTGAATACTATTGTTGCCATTAAAAAAGGTAACTCCTTTGCCCGTATGGTAATCGGTGGCAGAAAGACCTACCGCATGCAGAAGACCAGATTTTAGATTTTTATCAATCCAGCTGATATTAATTTTGTTGGTCAGCAAATGTTTTAACGGTGAGGTATCAAGAAGGTGGGTCATCTTAGGAGTTCGAAACCAGTCGCCTAAGCTTAAATCAACCAGCCATGTAGAGCCAGTTTTCAAAAGTGTCGTTGCATCTGTCTTAAAAATTTTATCAACACTCAGATGTTTCCATGTTTCCCATAATAGTTGAGTTGAAAGATTAAAATCCTCTGCCTCCGCGGCCAGTGAGAGCCCATTAATTGAACCCGCAGAGACTCCAGAAATGACGGGAAATGGATTTTTCTTAAATTTGCAGAGATCATAAATCGCCCGAAGAACTCCGGCTTGATAGGCGCCGCGGGCACCGCCACCGGATAGAGTTAAGCCCACTTTAACTTTTTCTTTTGAATTGGATTTACTATTTTTCATGACCTGTAGCCTATCACTTGATATGAGGTTATGGTAGGGTGACCAATATGAAGTTTCATGATTCAGATCTGACTGTCAGTGAGTTCGAAAAAATGGGTCTGCCTACTAAATTAATGGCGGCACTCATAAAAATCGGACTTGATAAACCAACCCCTATTCAGGCTGAGGCCATTCCGGTGGCTCTTAAGGGTTCAAACCTTATAGGCGTGGCTCAAACAGGGAGCGGGAAAACTTTGGCTTATGCTCTTTCTGTGCTGACGACTTTATTTGAAAAAACTGAAGCCCGAGCTTTGATTCTGCTTCCAAGTCGCGAAACCGCAGTTCAGGTTCATAGCGTGATCCTTCCTCTGTGCACAGAACTTGATTTAACCGTCTGCTTGGCCGTGGCAGGAATTCCAAATGCGATTCAGACGAAGGAACTAAAAAAAATTCCTCGCTTGATCATCGCAACACCTGGACGCTTGGAAGAGCATCTTAAAAATAATAAGCTGATGCTAAAGGGACTTTCGATTCTTGTTTTAGATGAAGCCGATCGAATGCTAAGTATGGGCTTTGAAGCGCAGCTAGCTTTTATGAAAAGGACTCTGCGGGCATCGCACCAGACCCTGATGTTTGCGGCGACTTTTGGGCCTTGGGCGGAACCGATTGCAGAAATGTTTATGGAAAAAGAGGCTGTCCTGATTAAGTCGAAAGCCGCTGAAACTCCTGTCACGACGTTAGAACAGAAAGTCTTTTTTTTAAGCCCCCAGCAAAAACAAAATCGTCTTCTAGATGAGCTGCGACGCATGAAGGATGGCGTCATTCTTTTTGCGGACAGCCAAGAGAACTGTGTGAGTCTTGGTCGCCTTTTAACGCACCATCATTTTTCTTCTGATTTTATGCACGGAGATATGAATCCTGGCCATCGAAACCGAGTCTTACGAGATTTTCGAGAAGAAAAAATTCAAATTTTAGTAACAACCGACCTGCTGGCACGGGGCTTGGACGTTCCGCACGTCAAACATGTCGTAAATTATGATCTTCCTTACAAAGCGGAAGACTTCCTGCACCGGATCGGGCGAACAGCGCGGGCGGGTCGCTCTGGCAGTGCAATTACTTTTGTCACACCAGCAGACGGTCGTACGTACCGAAAAATTAAAAGCTATTTGCAGGGTGCCGTTGAAGTGAAGCTGGCTTCCAATTTTAAATTCGAGGACAGAGGTTAATTCATAATGCTAGTTATTTTTATCGATGCCGATGGTTGCGCGGTCAAAGAAGAAACCTACAAGGTGGCTAGCCGGTACCAACTAAAAGTTGTCGTTGTTGCCAATAAATCAATTTCAATTCCTATGGATCCATTGATCGAGATGAAAGTTGTGTCCGGAAATTTTGATGCGGCCGATGACTGGATCGTTGATCATGCCGAAGCCGGAGATATCGTTGTCACGTCAGATATTTTATTAGCCGAGCGATGCGTGAAAAAAAAGGTTCGTGCCTTAGGGCCAAAAGGGGCTGAATGGACAGAAGATAATATTGGCGGTGCTGTCGCCGGGCGCGAACTGATGCAAAATTTAAGATATATGGGTGAACGGCGAGGCGGCCCAGCACCCATGGAAAAAAAAGACCGATCCCAATACCTTGGTCAGTTGGATCTAATTATTCAATCTTTAAAACGTACGCTTCTAAGATAATATCTTTAAATATCAAGTTAGATTTTATTTTTGTGCAAAAGGTAGAAAGCGTGGCCATATTCTTTGGATCACAAGCTTTAAAAAAATTATCAGAGAAAGCAATTTCACCGGCATTCGCGCAGCCTTGAAGCTTAGCGGCCATGTTGACCGTCGTGCCAAAAAGATCCAGACCATTCAATAAATGGACTGCAATGACTTGGCCCAAATGCAAAGAAATCCGCAGTCGTATGCTAGAATCGGCCCGATCTTTGTAAAATATTTTTTGAATTTCCATCGCCGCCAGCAATGCTTTTTCGGGTTCTAAAAAACAAGCCATGATTGAATCGCCGATGGTTTTGATGACGGCACCGTCCTGCTTTTGAACAACCTCGAAAGCTTCGACAAAGTGATTCTTTACATCATTAAAGGCCGAGGCATCGCCTTTTTCATTATAAAACTGGGTGGAGTTAACGATATCGGTAAACATCACAACCTGCACACCTAATGAAATCTTAATATTGGAATTTATGGAATCCCTGGAAAAGACATCTTGGTAATCGGGCAATGAAAAAATATCGCCGGGATGAAGAATGTCATCTTTCCACCATAACTGTTCTAAATTAAGAGTTCGAATTTGTTCTGATTTGTTTTCAATATGAATTGAAACTTCAGGCGCTAAAACATTGTTTTCAATGGCGGTGAGTGTGTCCCAGGTTAGGGTTTTATTTTCTGATGGGCGCTGCACTTCAAAATAATAATTGTTCGTCGGGTTTGTCACACGTAATCGGTGCCGACCTTCTTTCAAATTTTGCTGAAAGTTTATTTTTTGAAAGGGAAGTAATTTTTCTTGAATACGAATATGGTCTTTTTTGGCAGGCTCGGCCGCACAAAAAAGAACTTCAGTCACTTTACGATAGGTGGGGTGAACATGAAAGACGACTTCAATCGATTCCAAGGTATCCGTCTGAAAATCAACCTCGCAAACCAGGCAGTCAGAGCCCGGTGGAATTTTTCCAAAACTGTCGGCTTCGACTCGAACCCCGCGGCAATGAGGACAAATAACATCCCAAGAGATCGATAATAGGCCATAGCGAACACTTTCCATGCACGCTTTGATGACGTCTTGCTTTGGAATTTTAAGATTTTGAGCCAGCGCGATGGCTTTAATTCGGTACAGATCAATATCATCACCTGTTTTAATAAATTCACAAATTCCATCGACCGCTGCTGGATTTATTTTTCTGATTTTTAAATCTTCAGCAGCTTTTTGAAGGGCTATCAAGTTAACATTCGCCGCCGGATTATTTTGTTGTTTCAAAGCCACGGGCTGAGCTTGATTGTATGTTTTTTCAAAAACTGAAATTTTATCAAGGACTTTTGAAAAGTTTTTCTTTAGCAAGGGGCTTGTGAGCTTAAGAAACCAATATTTGAAGATATTATCTAGGGCCCAGGAAAAATTAATATACAGATCAACACCGTGATCCGTAGGCTCTAAGAAAAAAACAGCTCGGGCTACTTTCGCAATGCCAAAATTATAAATTCGAAGGGATTCAATGGATCTTTCAAAATACCAAGTCCAGGGTTCTTCGATCCACTCTTGTTTAAATCCCAAAAGCTTTGTGGCGACTATTTTTTTACCATCGACTTCGCGTTCTTGACGAGGCGATAATCCAAGCTGGCGATTAAAGCGCGAGGTGTCTGCAATGTAGGGCCATAATTTAGTCGCCGAGATAGACAGAGAAAAACACCATACGACATGAAGCGTGTTCGAAGCTGACCCTTTTTGGAAATCGGAAATTTTAAATTTTTTGCAAAATTCTTCATAGGGAATGTCTTTAAAGGGGCTTCCATGGCCAATAAATAATGTTGGCATTTTTTAATCCACTTTCTTGTAAGCCTCAAGGTAATTAAGAGGCAAATGCTCTTGTAATTCAAGATGTTCTTGGATTTCTTGGGTGACCTCATTTTGAAAGCGCAAGAAAATTTCTGGAAGAGCTTGCAACATTTTTTCGACATCTGATCTTTGAAACCAAAATCCTTCTAGAAGTGGAACTGTTGAATATATTAATCGAAGCATTTCGCGCTTTTTCATATGTTGATATTCCGGCGAAAACTTAACAACCATGGAGACATCGTTATGAAAAGGGACGTATTCAGAAGCAGAGTAAATTCCAAGGATTGCCTTTCCTGTTTGCCAGGCAACCATAACCTCTTTGAAAGATTGCTTTAAGGCCAGCATAGGAATCACAAAACCTTGATCACTGCCATCCGTGTTTGTGTGAAGTTCTCCGTCCCCATGGGTCATCCACAGATCACCCAATGAATTTTTGACCCGCAGACCCTCTTCATGGCCGCTGCGAAGATTTCGACTTTCATGATCATGCATAATAAGACTTAGAAGGTCACCGCGATAAGAAACTAGATTTCCAGTTAAATTTTTAAGCGCCCAGTTTTTGACTTGAATACGAGGCACGCGAATATGGCCAGAAGCAAAGGCATCAGTTAGATAATGATCTGCAAAGCCATTATAAATTAAAGCTTGTTCAAGAAGTCGTCGGCTTTGACGGGGATGCTCGGTCTTTTTATGAAAAGATTCTTGGGCCAGCATGAGAGCCTTTTGATGGGTTTCGACATAAGCCACCATATTGTTCCATCCAAAATGACTATAATTTTTTGTCACGACTTCCAGATAACCAGGAATCGCTAGAAAAGCAGTGATATTGCAATTAGAAGAATCATTTGAGATTGGAATTAGATCCAGCATATTATTAACGGCGGCATGGGTGCAGCGAAGCACGTGGCCAATTCCCAGCCTATGATCTTGATCCATCTCTGATGGGTAATCATAAAAATCAGCCGCCGTGACCAGTTCTCCGTATCGAAAGGACAAAACTTTATCAGCGCGGCGAATATTTTTGATGGGGCAATCGTTGGCCTGTATATGCAGTTCTGCACAGGCCGCAAGGGCCCCTTTTTCACCCAGTTCAAGATGTTCGCTTTCAGACCACTCCGCTTGAATTTGCGCAATGGAGGATAAAGAAAAAATAGTGATCAGGACAAGCAATATGGTTTGGTTCATCATATTTCCATTGGGAATAAGTTACTCATATATCGGAAATAAAAGTTCTTATCGTGAGAAAATTTATAAATATCGACTTAAGCAGGGTCCAGTCGACGAACCAGGTGACCAGCGGCTTCAGTCAATTCCACAGCCGCCGAGGCAAGGGCCGTGTTTGTTTAAAAGTTTGACAGATCAAATCCAGCGCATCTGAAAACTATTCAAACAAAAATCTATTTTTGAATGTCTGCTTGAAGGCATGATAAGATGGCCGGATGGAAATCTTCAGAGCCTTATCAATCATTTTTATTCTATTCAGTACAAATTTATGCTTGGCTGATGAAGAGCGATTGATTCAGTTTAAGGATGTTGAACCTATTTTCGAAAAACGATGTGTGGGATGCCATGCGAATTCTCCGACTGGGTTCGAAAATTGGGCGGATTACAAAACTGTTTTTGAAATGAGAGAACAAATTTATTTGAAAGTCGTCGTTCTTAAAAGTATGCCGATGTATACCAAAATGCCGCAAGCCGAGCGGGACTTGATCAAGTTGTGGATTGATCAAGGGGCGCAAGAATAAAAAAACCCGCCAGTTCAGAGCGGGTTTTTTTAAATCGTTAATTTTTCTTTTAAAAACTAAGCGGGTTTTGTTTTCGCAGTAGCCGCGCCTTTTTTTGCAGCTTTTTGCTCGGGGGACATGCCCCACGGAGATTCTTTTCCACCACCACCGCCGCCTTTACCACCTTGGCGACCTTTGCCTTTGCCCTTAAGATCAGTGGCTGCGGCTGGGTTGTGCTTTACGAAAAATTCTGGAAAATAATGCATTTCCTCAACTTTAGTTGATTTAGCAGGAGCACTTTCGCCTTCAGCAATACTGACCACGCGAACGCGATTTAAGTTTTCAGTGTTCTGACCTGCAACTTCTAAAGCATTGACGAAATAAGTTAACTTTTCAGCTTCGAATTTAAATTTTTCACCTAAGCTTGCTTGGATTTCTTCAGGAGTTTTGCCTTCTGCGGCGAAAGCTGTTTTCGCTTTAAGACCTTGGCTTAAGATAAAGTTTGAGAACTCAGTTACTGATTTCATAGAATTTGTCCTTGTAAAATATTGAAGGGCCATCATGGTGTGAAATGCCCATGGGGTCAATAAAAAGCATGCTTAAGGGGCTGAGACCTGATGGAAAAGCCCTCCAGCCAGCAGGGCAGCGCTCTCATCTAAGCCTGTATTGGCAAGGATCGCTAGGCCATAGTGACGCCCCTGTGTATGCAGAACGATCAATTGATGGCGCACCCGCACTTTGTAGGGTGAGCCGTCGGGATTTGTGGTCCCACCAGTTTCTGGGTTGATGCTGGGGCCATCGTAGGTTCCAGTTTTTCCAGCCACAAAAATATTGCTTGGAATATATTTGAAGCCACGATGACGGCCGGTTCTTAACGTGTGCATGACTTTCCAAACGGTTTCGGCCCCCGCATAATGAGCGTGATAGGTATCATATAGAAATTCAGCCAAATCATGGGCATTTAATTCGTTTCCGTGAACTTGACCTAGGCTGCCTTGGAAACCCTTGGTTTTTGAATAACCCATCCGTTGAGTAAATGCCTGGACCCGCTCCCGGCCGCGATCATCATTTCCACCGCCAATTTGTTTTTGAAGTTCGACCCACGCTGAATTCGAAGACACGACCAGCATATCAGCCAGCAAGGGCCATTGCGATTTTTCTAATTGACCGCCTTGGTGGTCCAAAAGTGTGCTAGCGACAAAAACTTTGGCGACCGAGGCTCCAAAAATATTTCTATCTGGTGCCGCACTTTGATCAATGACTTGATGGTTTCCTAGATCCAACATAAGCCACTGCACGGGATGATCAACTGATGCTTTTGAATCTTGTTTCAGTTTTTCAAAGGCGGCCTCTTCAGACGCTGAAAAATTTCCGCCAGAGCCCTTGGTCAGCGTTAGAGGAAGACCTTGCACTTTCAAGCTCGAGAGGAGGCTGCCATCGGGAAGCTCAAGAAAATGGGGATCAGTGACGGGATCGCTGGGCATCACAGCAAAAGCCAAAGAAGAATAAAAATGCAAGAAGCACCAAAAAATCATAAACTCCTCCATGAGCGTGATTTTTTATTTTATCTTTGGGATGTCTTAGGGAACAAGGCCGGGACCTAGATCGTCAGTGACCTTGGTCCGGATGAAGGGACAGAAATTAATCAATATAAGGGCGAGACTGCTTTAAATAAATCTGTGGAAGGCTTTCTTCATCACTAAGTTTAAATTCTAAATCCAATGAAAAATCAGTTTTATCTTTTCCTAATAAAGGCTTGAAATGCTGTTCCGCCTTTAGAACCAAGTAAACAAGGTCTTTCGAATGTTGATCAGGAAGAACCAGAGTCATATTGTCATGATCCATCACGGTCTTATTATCATCCGCAATATTTGACCTTTGCAAAATATGAATTTGATAAGCATCCTTATTCAAAGGATTCGAAGGATCAAATGTGACCAAAATCTTTTCGGGTTTGATTCCAGCCACCGGATTGACAACGCTATAAGTGTCGCCACGCTGAGCTTCGATGTAGACTCCAGGTCCCATCAAGTCAGGGTTTTTTGCGACATTTCTTGTGACCACAACACCGTTTGCCAATTCACCCTTGTAAGCAGGGTTGACCTGCATCCCCATCTTGACGTCGCCATGAGGAATTTGAAAATAAGAGCGCTCTTCAAAGGCGCGTAAATTCCAAACAGAGGCCCAGACTGTTCGAAGAGTTTCCTTTAAGGCTTCTACTTTTTCCGCAGAACTTTTTTCTTTGTTTTTTTCAGTCGGTTTGTAGGCGGCTGAGTCGTAAAGTCCAGCGCCATTAAAATTAGGCAGATCTTCAGAATTTGTTGAACTGCGAAGTTTCATTTTCTTAGGCAGTCCATCGACGGATCGTTCTTTTTCAAAGACAGCTAAAAGTTGGCTGATCAATTCGGGGCTGACAAGATTGTCTTTGCTGACGATCATATTATAAAGGTTTTTCAATTTTTCTTCGCGGTAAGCGACCTTTGAAATTTTATTCATCAAGGGATCCTGAATGATCTGATCGATCGCTGCTTTGATCGAAGGATTCATGTCAATAAACTGCTGGTAGAAATAAAATGGAATGGCGTAACCGGGACGAACAACAGTCCGCTCGGGCGTATTTAAAGCTTTTGCCAGTTCAGCATAATTAGCTGCTTTTGATCCCACTTTATCAAAGTCGACCCAAGATAGTTCTGAAGTGCGAAAAATATTTTTTGCGCTCAGGTCATACTTCAGTTTAACAGGAGCCAGAGTTTTCTTGGCAGACATAAAAGCGACGGCTTCTGCCTCGGTTGTCATTTCAATTAAAATTTGTCCTTCATTGGATAAAAGCATATGAACCCAATCGCCATTTCGAAAGTTTTTAAGTAAATCATTATTCAGGCCGCCCGGCAGCGCTGAAATATCTAAGTTTGGCGTATGACGAGCCCTTGATTTAAGCTGAACATGGGACAGTAAATTTTGCTGACTTAAAGTGATGGCACCAGCAACAACTGAAAGCTCCATCGGCAATTCAGCAAAAACAGGAATCGAAATTGGATTTAAAGATTTATATAAAGCTGATTCGCTGCGCACATCTTCAGCCGATAAAAAAACCAGTTGGCCCTTGGCTTCGCCAGGGTTCATGACTTTAGCTTGTCCAAAAGAAGAAATGCTTGCGAGGATCGTCGTCAAAGTGAGCGCCAAGGATAAAATAAAATGTTTCATAATTAATTCCGTCCGTTTCGTTGAGCGATCACCGACGCGGTATTGATCGCTGAAGATTTTAATGTGTCATCAATAAAATTAAGCATTTTTGGTTCAATGGTTTTCCATTGGTCTAAAGCCGGTGAAAAGGCTTGTACCAAAGTGTCGCTAGCAACATCGATCATTTCTGGCAAAATCTTCAAAGCAGAAGCTGCGTCTGTTTTCGAGGACACCTCTTGTTTAAAATAAGCCCAATTGTCTTTGACTAGAAAACCTTCAAAATAAGCGACATTTAAAATGACTTCGACCGCTGCTGGTGTGACGGGCGATGAATTGGCAATCAATAAACGGTTTAAAAGTAAAGATGAATTAAAAATGATCTGCAAAGCAATTGATTTTTGTTCGAAGGCAACTTTGCTTGTACTAAGGTCAGATCGTAAGTTGGCAACAGCATTTGAAAGCGCCAAAATGTCAGTCATGGCAGGGTGGGAAACGCTCAGTCTTTGTGCCAAAATTTTAATTTCACTGGCACCCATTTTTTGAGCCAGACTGATCAACTTGTCTGGGCCAAAGCTGAAAAATGTTGCTAGAATTTTTCGAATTTCCACTAAATCATTATAATTAGTTCTTCGAGAGGCTGTGAAATCAACAAGAAACTGATCAATTTCAGAAACCACGTCCGGTGACAACTGATTATGAATATGATTTCGAATGGAATAAAGGCGAGTCATAACCTGGTCGTTAGCGTTGTACTGTTTAGAATATTGATCAAAAACTGTGGCGATCAGTGTACGGGCTCGATCAAGTTGATTCGAGCTGCCAATCGGACTATCTTTCGCTAAAAGGAAGAGGGGAAGATGCTGAAATTCGCTGGTTTTAGAACTTAAATAAAAATCAAAAAAATAATCTGCATACTCTTGTTCGAATTCGCTGCCGCTGATGCCTCGAACTGTAAAGCCTTTGGCTAGCGAAGTTTGGGGATAGCGACCCATATAATACTTTTCCAAAACCCAATGGCGAACCATAGAGGCTGCCTTTGTGATAGCTTTTGGCCCTTGGCTAACAAGGCCTGAATGATTTAAAGGATGGCTGCTGAGCGAATCCCCGTAAACATATTCGCCCATCAATTCATAATAATTGGTCGTAAATAAGTTCCCCACAAAAAAGTCATAGTGGTTGGCAAGGTCTTTACCAATATCATTTCGATAGGCTGCCTGAAATTGAAAGTTGGCTGGTGGATTCCCACTGACGTTCACATTGATTCGGGATTGGGCGCCTTGCAAAGTATTATATCCAAACGCACCTTTTCGACTGGATTCAAGCGATTTAAAAACCGATACTAAATCAGCTTGGGCCGCTAGTTGTAACATAAGGATTGAAAGGAAAGCTAAATTTTTCATCAACAAAATTCTCCTAAAAAAGAGCCGTTAAAAAATTATCGAACGAACTGTTGAGCTTCTTGATCGAAAGCGGTTTCACCACACTGTGCTTTGTCAGCCTTCGGAGCACAGCCACGGACTCGACCCATTAAGCGAATAAAATTCCGCAGCTCGGGCGAAATAGATTCAGAAAGTGGCGCCATGGTTGGAGTATAGAGCTGAATTTTATCTTTTTCGTAAGTTTGCTCGTAAAGGCGGTAATCCCCCGGCAAAGTTAGGCGAGCTAATATTTTTTTATTTTTAAAATCTAAATAGGACTGTTGCGAGATCGATGGATTTGTAAAAATATAATCTCCGGAAGTATTTTGAGTAAAAACAGCCTTGGCACCATAAAGATTCGTATAAAATTCTAATTTTTTGCCTTCGTTCACTTGTAAGTCAGTGCCTTCCCGACGAGCAATATCATCTTTTCCTTGCAAGTCATAAGAGATCAAATATTCGACCCCCATGACTTTTAAAGTTCCGCTGCCATCGATATCAAATAAATCAAAATCTTTGGGATCATTTCCAAAATAATAAACTTGTGTCATCTTAGTGTTTTCGATGGGAAGAATGTGCCGTAACTCCCAAGCATGACCTGAAGAAAGACGTGAGCAGCCGTGGGAAACGCCCCCCCGCTTAACGGCCCAAAGTGTGTTGTGAGTCGCGGGGATATTCATGCTGGCGTGAACAGCTTTATTCATGCCGCCCATACGAACACCAGGATTATGGAAGCCGTTACCGATGGCCTCGTAATCCATTTTTGGAATCCAACCATAAAAAGGTTCATCGCGAATATTATCGACGTCCCGACCTGAGTAGTTAATAAATTTCCAAAGACCAGGGGTTGTAAAAGCATTGATCATATTTCCGACCGAATCTTTGGTCGTTTCCATCACAGATCCTGTGGGATAGATCGTTGTGAATTCGGGATAAGATAAAAAACAGTTCTGTAAATCAGCACATTGAATCGGACTTTGGAATTGATTATTTTGATTAAGGACTTGAAAATTATATTTATTGCCTGTGACAAGTTTAAAAAGCTTAAGTGCAGAAGCTAAAAACTCTTGATCGGCATTTTCCAAAGCTAACTGAGCTGTGGTTTCAAGCTGAGCCATCAATTCCGTCGTCGGCTTATCGGTGGAATTGATCCGACCCCACAAAAGCGTGTCCAGTGCGATCATGGTGTCAGAAGGATGAGATTTAAAGTAAGTCGACGGAGAATTTCCAGCCAAAGTTTTTTGAATTTGTAATTTCCAACGATTGAAAGATTCTGTCAAATTAAGACGAAGAATAAAAATTCGTCCGGGATTAAGAGCCCGTAAAGTTGAAAGGCCTTTTGCATAAATCATTTCGTCGGATGTTGAAGAGGACTTAGTTAGATGAACAAAGTCTTTGATGCCATAAATCGGGGATTCAATGACCTGATTAAAATATTGCAAATGAGGGAAAGCTTTTCCAGGTTTGTCAGAGACCAAATTGACTAAGGACTTACTAATGCCGTTAGCACCAGTTAATTTTTTATAAAATTCATCGCGCTTCACTAGGTCAAATAAATAATTACTGATTGTTTGATCATCTAGAATCACCGTGACACGAGTTTGATTGCCTCGAGAAAGTCGAATATGAATTCGATCTGGAAATTCGGCACGAATCGCAAAACCGGTGTAAAAGCTAGGATGGTAGCCATTAGCAGCGCCGGCCACAGGCGTCCAGGTTGTTCCCCACAGAGGAAGATTTTGATCATAAGTTTGCTTTGGTGTTGCATTGGCATCAGCCCAAGTTGTGGTTCCAGGTGCTGTGAAGATTAAAAGCGCAGAAAAAACTAAAGCGAACCCTGATTGCAAAACTGATTTCATTTAAATCCTCGTAAGTTTAGAAAAACTTTGAGGCCTGTTGTTAATGCAGTCACGGAAGGAGGTAAAGGTAATCCTTAAAGGGCCTCCATCGTCGCAGTAAAAATTTCACCAACTGCCCCACTTAAGTGTGCGTAGCGCAGACTAACGCCTCAAGGTTACTTTGTTATTTTAGGTGTTTAAATGATTCGTTGTTACCAAACGAATT
>JAYWEQ010000128.1:0-11011 GCA_043779185.1 Pseudobdellovibrionaceae bacterium | reverse complement strand
TTTTCTAGAGGCTTATCATCTCCTTGCGACCAAACGAATCATTTAAACACCTAAAATAACAAAGTAACCTTGAGGCGTTAGTCTGCGCTACGCACACTTGAGTGGGGCAGTTGGAGGAACTTAAAACTAGTTTCTGATTTTTTTAATCAAGTCATCGACATCAGTCTGAGACAACTTCCCATCATCTAAGCCACCTAAGGCCTCGGGGTCATTCTGCGCTTGCTCTGAAACCCAGCGTAAACGTTCGATCATTGTTAAATCGACTGATTTTTTTAAAGTCTCAAAAGGAAGATGGATTCCCTGAATTAAAATTTGTAAAGCTTTTGTCCCATCTATTAAAAGACCGACGCAGATATTATAAAATGGCGGATTGTCCCCCACTTTTGCAGCCCGGTAAGCGATGCTTTTACAAATAGAACTGTAATCTGAAATTAAGTCTAAAGCGTGATCATCGGACATGGCTAAGGCTAAGCTTTGGGCCGCACCCATGATGCGATCCACTTGATTGCCGAAGTCTTCCAGCTTCGTTGCTACCGAAGGATTTCCCCGGACCTGATTTAAAATCGCTATCAAACTGATAATGATTTTCTCAGATTCAACTGTGAATTCATGAAGTACTTGAGGGTCCAATGCCATTTCGAAAGCCTATCAAGTTGAACCTTCTATGACAAAACCTTTTTTTATCATCTGCAAAATCAATTCAGACCAGCCTTGCACGGTCCTTTTTTGGCTCCAATCAAAATCAAAGATCAATTGCCGCAACTGCGTTTGGCTGAGAGCAAGACCCTCGTCCAAAAGATCTAAAACTCTTGCTTCTTCGGCCATCAGAGGCGTTACGATCACTTGCAAAGTTTTCGGATGAACATACATTGCGGAAATATTTTTTCCCAAAAAAAATGGCGCCTGAAATTCAGTGTGATCAAAGACCTCTAAGGTTTCATTGGCGTTTAAACTTCCAGGCTTGAGCTTTCGTGGGCCGTAATCCCGAATTTCCATAAGCCCCCGACTGACTTCAAATCTCAGAATAAGCTCTAGGCTAGGGTCAATCTTTTGCCGCCGCGCCCAGGACGCAAGATAACAATAGTGCTCTAGAAAAACCCAATCCTTCAGCGGTTTTTCCTTGTTATAAGCTAAGACAAGCTCAGTCATTTTCTTTCCGTCAAAGGCAAAGGCCTGGGCGAAATACTTTGGCGCGGACAGACTCAGCTGACTTTTCCACTCAGACAGCGGCCATATTTGATAATTAATTTCGGCGGGTTTTAACCATTGCAGGGTTTCATCTAACGCTCCTGCGAATAAAGCTTGATCAAAGGGCCCCCCTTTATGGACTGTTAAAGTGACTTGTATGTCCTTTTCCGTGGCCAATTGCTGTTTTATTTGTTCGCGACGCCACCCCGCCAGGCCAAGCACGTCATAATCCATCAAATCTAAGTTCTTCGTCATCAGACAATCCTACACGATGCATTTGAAAATTGAAATGACGCTTTAACCGATCTATAGTTCCTGCATGGATTTAAAATCAACACCGACCCCTCTTTTTTTTACTAAAAATGATCCTCAAGACCCTCGTTTAGGCGAGTGGGCAACCGCGGCGTCCTTTGCCACTAAAAATGAAGCCCATCATTTCCAAGTTTTAGGTTTTCCAGATGATGAAGGCATCTCGCTGAATGGCGGCCGGCCGGGAGCTTGCGAAGCCCCGGATAGGATCAGAAAATATTTTTATAAAATGACCCCAGAGGCCTCTAACTTACAAAAGTTTTCTATCGAAGATATTGGTAATATGTCGCTTGAAGGAACTCTGGCCGATCGTCATGAACGAGGTCGAAATATTATTTTTAAGCTGGCCCAAAAAAAACAATATTGGATTTCCTTGGGCGGTGGTCATGATTATGGTTACTGTGACACGACGGGGTTTTTACAAGCTTGCAAAGACCACAAGCCTTTGATTGTTAATTTCGATGCCCATCTTGATGTCAGGTCCACCGAAAAAGGCTTCAACAGTGGCACCCCTTTTTATCGCTTGGTCAATGAATACGGGTCCCAATGCACCTTTGTTGAAATCGGTTTACAGGCTCAGTGCAACAGTCCCCATCATGCGCGCTGGCTGCAGGAACGGGGCGGGAAAATTTTATGGCGCGATCAAATCACTGAAGAAGGGGTTGAAGAAGCCCTCCAGCAGCTGGTTCCGCTAACGATTCATCCGGCTTTTATCAGCGTCGATATGGATGCCCTTAGTTCAGCCATCGCCCCTGGCTGCTCGCAGTCGTGGGGATCAGGACTTGAATGGAAAGAGTTTATTCGGGCTTTTGATTTTCTGATTGAATCTTTTGATGTGCGCGGTTTGGGAATTTATGAAGTGTCTCCTGTGCTGGACCGAGATGATCAAACTTCAAAACTTGCCGCCGTCATCATGCACCGATTTATTTTCCAAACTTTAAAGAAAAGCAGCCCATGAAACGTGGCTTTGGCAGTGACAACCATTCAGGCATCCACCCCCAGCTTTTAGCAGCTATGTTAGAAGCCAATGTGGGTCATGCCGCAAGCTATGGCACCGATGAGTGGACATCGCGAGCTGACCAAGCCTTTAAAAAACATTTTGGTCCGAAAGCCCAAAGCTTTTTTGTTTTTAATGGCACGGCGGCCAATGTTTTAAGTTTAAGATCGGCCATGCGACCTTATCATTCTGTTTTTTGCTCGGACATCAGTCATCTGCATGTTGATGAGTGCGCCGCTCCCGAATTTTTTTCGGGCGGCAAACTTTGGACCCTTCCATCAAAAGAAGGAAAACTGCAGCTTTCTGACGTCAAAGAGCAATTGATTCGACGTGGAGACCAGCATTTTGCGCAAGTAAAAATCTTATCGCTGACTCAACCCACAGAGTTGGGAACAGTTTATAGTGTTGAAGAAATAAAGGCTTTTTGTGATTGGGCTCATGCCCAGAAAATACATGTTCATATTGATGGCGCCCGGCTGGCCAATGCCTGCGTGTCCCTGGGCAAAACTTATCAGCAAATAACGACTGATTTGGGCGTTGATGTGGTCTCTTTTGGTGGTACAAAAAATGGCCTGATGATGGGTGAAGCTGTGGTTTTTTTAAATCCGGCTTTAGCGGAAGATTTTCAATATATCCGTAAACAATCGGCTCAACTTCCATCAAAAACACGTTTTATCAGCGCACCCTTTTGTGCCTACTTAGAAAATAACTTATGGTATGAAATCGCTTCGCACTCGTTAAAAATGGCCCATTATCTTTTTGAAAATGTTAGAAATATTTCTGGTGTCAAAGTCACTCAACCCGTGCAGTCCAATGCCGTGTTTGCAAAAATTCCTCAGCACTGGGTGGCGCCTTTAAAAAAAGAACGATTTTTTTACGTTTGGGACGAAAAGACATTCGAATGCCGCTGGATGACCAGCTGGGACACTGAAAAAGAAGATATCGATTCATTCACTGCTCAATTAAAGGACCTGCAATGAAACATCCTCCGGTTCAATATCATGATTACTTAAAATTAGATGATTTGCTGAATGCCCAAAAAAGAAAAAGCGAGGAACTGGGACAGCCAGCTCATGATGAACATTTATTTATTGCGGTCCATCAAGTCTATGAAATTTGGTTTAAGCAAATGCTGACCGAACTGGATACGATTCTAGATGTTTTTTCAGCCACACCGACCAGCGAACAAAAAATGTTGCAAGCTCAGCTGCGCTTAGATCGCATTGTGATGATTCTTAAGCACAGCCTGGGACAAATCGATATTCTAGAGACCATGACGCCTTTGGATTTTTTGGACTTCCGTGATTTTCTTTATCCGGCCAGTGGTTTTCAAAGTTTTCAGTTCCGAATGCTGGAAATTAAATTAGGTTTAAGAACGGCCGACCGCTTGCTCTACAATCAAAGTCCTTTTCACAAACATTTACTGCCAGATCAGCAAACAGCCATTTTAAAAACCATGGATGAACCCAGTCTGTGGGATCGAATTGAAAATTGGCTGGCCCGAACTCCGTTTTTAAAAGACGCAAGTTTTAATTTCTGGAAAGAATATCGCTTAGCCGTGATCAAACTTTTTGAAGAAGACAAAGCCTTGGTGGCTGTCAATCCCCGATTAGACGACGAAGGCCGCAAGCGGAACATCCTGATGATTGAACAGAGCTTAAAATCGTTTGAAGCTTTATTTGATCCGCAAAGCTTTGAGGAGATTCGAAAAGCCGGTCATTACCGTTTGAATTACGATGCCATACGAGCCGCTTTGTTTATACAAGTGTATCGTGATGAACCCGTTCTTCAAGTTCCTTTCAAAATTATCAATAGCTTGTGTGACTTGGATGAAGTGATGACCCAGTGGAGATCCAGACATGCCTTAATGGCCCACCGAATGCTGGGACGAAAAATTGGCACCGGCGGATCCTCAGGACACCAATACCTTCAAGCGGCCGCCGACCAACATAAAATCTTCACTGACTTTTTTAACCTGACAACTTTTTTAATTCCCCGCTCAAGGATCCCTGCTCTTCCAGAAGCTCTTCGGCAAAAAATGGGATTTAATTACTAGAAAAATCGATCACCGATCAGAAGGATCCTCAGGAATGACGGGCTGCTTTTCCACAGGCGCTGATTCTAGGTCCGGTAAATTTTCAGCACTGGATTTTGCTTTTTTTGGATGCTGGCGAACGGGCGGCTTCGCCAGTGCTGGTTCTTTTTCCTTCACTTCACTTTCAGTCACAACAATTCTTCCTTTTAAAGGAACTTGGCTATCGATTTTTGTTTTTGGATTCATTCCCTCAAGGACAACGCCCTTAATTTTTAACAAAGACTCTTGATCAGCGGTGTAAACGAAAGTGCTGAGGTCGACAACCTCAGTTTTACTTCGATCCTGAGCCCAATTTTGACAATCCATGCCTTTTAAAATGGCCCCTCTAAAATCTAAATCGCAATGGGTTTTTTTATTCATCACCGAGGCAATCAATCCCAATTCCTCGGCTAGGTTCATGGGATAAAAATCAATTTGAAGGTGGTCTGTTTTTTTTAAAGAGAGGCTGGCCAGAAGCAGAGGGTACTTACTATTACAGGTTTCAAAAATTTCGGCTTTCGAAAGCTCAGCCTCGGGTCCTAAATTTTTAATTTTGTAACTATCGCATTTTAAAACAAGACTTTTTGGAAGCTTCCCATGACCCTCTTTTATGAAAGCTCTTTGCAATCGCCCAAAAGGCGAGCTGCCCGCAGGCTTCCGAAGACCCGACACCACCCAACCCATCTCGCGGACCACGGCATCGGCTTGGCGGAAAAGTTTGGCGTTTAGATTTAAACTTTCCTGCCAAGGATTTTGACTTTTAGAAGCTTTATTCGACGAAGAAGACTTGCCGAAAGCCTTCAAGTCCTGTCCTTGGAAAGAGCTCACGAAAAATAAAAATAGAAGAAATATATGTCGGCACTTCATTCCTTGATTAAAAGTCCTGCTGCTTCCTTTGTCATTCGAAAATTCTAGACTTCATGAACGAACAGATTAGACTTCGTAAAGAATCAACGCTGGCTTGAACTGACCGGAGGCCCTGTGGAAAAAATTTGGCTTAAAAATTATCCTTTGGGAATAGACCCCGAAATTGATACCAGCACTTACACGTCCCTGATGGATGTCTTTGATGAGGCCTGTGGTCAGTTTAAAGATCAAATTGCGTTTAAAAATATGGGCGTGTCGATCACCTATTCAGAACTTGAAAAAAAAGCCAATGACTTTGCGTCTTTCTTGCAAAATGAATTGAAACTAAAAAAAGGCGACCGCATCGCTTTGCAGATGCCAAATCTTCTGCAATTTCCTGTCGCTGCCTTTGGGGCTTTAAAGGCTGGGCTGATGATCGTCAACACCAATCCCCTTTATACGGCTCCGGAAATGAGTCATCAGTTCAAAGATTCAGGAGCCAAAGCCATTGTTATTTTAGCCAACTACGGGCATTTGTTAGAGCAAGTGATCAAAGACACGCAGATCGAATCAGTGATCGTCACAGAAATTGGCGATCTTTTCCATTTTCCAAAAAATCTGATCGTCAATTCAGTGGTTAAATATGTCAAAAAATTAGTCCCTGCGTTTCATCTTCCCCAATCCTATACTTTCCAACAAGCCTTGCAAATCGGAGCCTTTAAGCCCCGTCAGCCCGTTCAGATCGAATCCGAAGATATTGCCTTTTTGCAGTATACTGGCGGCACAACAGGAGTTTCCAAGGGAGCTATCTTAACCCACCGAAATATTATTTCTAATATGCTGCAAATCTGTTCTTGGATGAAACCAAAATTGGTTCCAGGAAAAGAAATTTGCATCACGGCCCTGCCGCTTTATCATATCTTTTCTTTGACGGTAAATTGCTTATCGTTTATGCGCTACGGAGCTCAAAATACTTTAATTACCAACCCCCGAGACATTCCTGGTTTTATTAAAGAGCTTAAGGCTGAAACTTTCACGATTATGACCGGCGTGAACACTTTGTACAATGCCTTGATGAATCACCCTGACTTTAAAACTGTCGACTTTTCGAAAACTAAAATTTCTGTCGCTGGCGCGATGGCTTTACAAAAAGTAGTCGCTGAACGTTGGCTGAGCTTAACTAAGACCACACTGGTTGAAGGCTATGGCCTGACAGAAGCTTCGCCGGTCGTCTGCTGCAACCCGATTGATGGCAGAGATCGCGTCGGCACGATTGGCTTACCTTTACCCAGCACGAATGTTTGCTTGCTTGATGATAACAATAAAGAAGTCGCTTTTGGCGAAGCCGGAGAGCTTTGCGTAAAGGGTCCGCAAGTCATGCGAGGCTATTGGAACCGCGACGATGAGAGCGCCAAAGTTTTTGATTCCCAAGGTTGGCTGCACACAGGTGATATTGCCACCGTCGATGACACCGGATTTTTTAAAATCGTCGATCGCAAAAAAGATATGATCTTAGTTTCTGGCTTTAAAGTTTTTCCCAATGAAGTGGAAGATGCTATCGCCTCCCATCCCGGTGTTTTAGAAGTTGCGGCTGTAGGAATTCCAGATGCTCACTCGGGCGAGTCTGTGAAAGTGGTCATTGTTAAAAAGGATCAGGGCCTGACTGAAAAAGATGTGATCGACTACGCTAAGAAAAGTCTGACCAATTATAAGGTTCCTAAAACAGTGGAGTTCAGAAAAGAACTGCCTAAAACAAATGTCGGGAAAATATTAAGAAGGGCCCTCAGAGACTCCTAAACGCCCTTCTTCTATCCATGCTAAATTAAGCTTTTTTATTCCAAGAAGCACACCAAGCATTGGCTTTAACAACCTGGCCAGAGAAAATCTGACAGCTGCCGACTTCGCCGCCACCTTGGGCTTTAGGATTTGAATAAAATCCACAACCATTGCAGGCTTGCTTTTCAAAAGCCACACCTTGACGTTCAACCTTTAAGCTAGCGTCTTTAACGTCGCTTTTCTTTTCAGCATAATTGACGGCTTTTGCGGTCGCTGATTGTGGATCGACCAGCTTAGCTTCGCCACCACCAGCACCGGCGGCAGGTGCGGCGCCACCGCGTTTACGTTCTGCCAAGACATTTCCGCTCCATGAAGACACGGCCACAAGGCCTAATAAAGATGTTAAGTTAACGAAGAAAGTTCTGCGATTCATTATAAATCCTCCTATTGAGTTCTCAGATTGGTTTAATTTCATTTGGTTTTCAATTAGTAAATTTTTCCTGTTGATCTAATCCACACCTGCTGAACCTAATTCAGAAATCGAAGATTTTTTCTCCACTTTTGACAAAGTTTGGCCAAAAATCCCGCCAGCATGCTATTAATGCATTGCATCAATTAACAGTCCAAACGACCTTTTAGGGAGATTTATGAAGTACACACTCTTAATCGCCGCAGCCTTAGTGGCTCAAGTGGCACAAACCGCGGTCGCAAAAACCCCAGTCAAGCCAGCGCCAACACCATCGAAGTATTTTATTGTGCAAAATATCGCGACTGAAAAAATGCGCGTCTATGAAAAGTGCACAGAAACTCCAAGCTGTCCGAATCGCATGATTTATGAAACAGATATGGTGGCAGGAAAAATCGGTAGCGGCGAAGAACTTCGAACACGAGTTGGCACTTTTAAAATCCAGAAATGGGTGAAGTTTTATCAAGATGGTGGCGGTGCCTACCCAAGTTGGTTTGATCCCAGTTTCCCAGCGACGCCAGGTCCTGGAAATAGTTTCACCGCATGGACAAGCCATAGTGCCATGCCCAAAGCCACCGGCAGCATGCGCGGCGCTTTTGGTTGGTACGCGGCGATGGTTTATCCAAACTCAAACAGCCAATGGGTTCATGGAACGATCGGTTGGGGATCTGACGGCGACAAGTTTATTAAGCAAACTCGCGGATTTTTCGCCAATCTTTTTGCGGATCCAAGATCACATGGTTGCACACGAGTTGAAAACAGAGCCATTGCGTACATTCAATCTTTCATTACGCCGGGCACTGACCTTTACCGAGTCTATGCCAAGGAAGCTTTTGCTGATGCCACATTGTCTAGATATTCATCTCAAGCTACTCCTGTGCAATTCGATTACATCTTAACAAAAGATCAAGTTCGAATGAGCGGACCGAACAGCAGTTCTGCACCTGCAGTGAAACAACGTTTGGCCTCTAATGCCATCAGCTCGTCTGATATCTTAGAAGAAGGCTCTTACCGCGCCAGTCAATATCCGACCGGTCAACCTTTGACTTCCAAGCGCGCAAGCTCTGGAAAATCAGGCGATACTTACAGCATGGGACATAACTCTTTTAAAGGTGTGTTCTTAGTTGATGAAGGTCGCTTTGTGAACTACGACCATCCGGCTCAGATGCCTCGCGGAGGAATTCCGGGTCCAACAGCAGTTCTTGCTCCCTATGCCATCGCTGATGTTCCGTATACTTTAGCTGGAACAGAAAAGGCCGCTCCTGCTACGAAAGCAAGCTCGTCTGAAAGTACAAGTTCTTCTGACAGCTCTAGCTCTTCAGACTCGAGCAATGAGAACAACATGGGACATAACTTTGGCGCTGGGTTGATTCCAGGTCATTGATAATTTCTTGAAGTAACACTTTCAATTTCAAAAAGGTCGCTCTAAAAAGCGGCCTTTTTATTTTTCAGAATGATCGTGATCGTGGTTGCAGTTCTGATGGCCTGTCAGCAAAGAATGAAGATGCGAGTGCTGTAAGCCATGCTTATCAATATACTTATGAGCCCGACAAGCCTTGCGATTGATAAAGTGAGCAGCGATCAGAAAAAAACTGCCGATGACGGTGATGATTTCGCGGCTGTAACCGGGAACCCATCTATGCGGTAAGAAAGCTCCGAAACCAACAATCAGTAACCCTGGAATTCCCAAGATTAAAACCCGTTTTTGGCGATGATGAAGATAGCCTTGCATAAAAGCATAAAAGCCAATGGGCACAACAAAGAAGAAAATCACAATATGAAAAATAGGGTCATCAAAATATTGCCCCATCCAGGGTAATGTCAGAAGCAAAACCGGTGTCGCCAGACAATGGAAAAAGCAGATCGAGGAAACCGTAATGCCAATCTGGTCCCAAAACGAATGTGTGTGTTTACCAAAAAATGCTTTCATAGAATTCCTGCAATTTGGAGGATTGTCACACCGAAGTCAACCCAAGGCCCCAGTTGTTACAAGGCTCAAATCAAGCTATCATAAATAGAAATGGCACAAACGTTTTTCAATCCCCCCATTTTAGAGCTTGGCCCTGACTTTTTTGATGAAGTTGAGGCCGCCTCATTTCCAAAAGCTGCCTTGCGCTTTCGGAATCAAGCAGCGGCCAAGACCATCGGCCTCGAAAACTTTTCCGAAGTGGAATGGAAAAATGCTTTTTGGAGTTTCCAGGCTTTACCAAACAATTTAAAAAAACCTTTAGCCTTAAGATATCATGGCCATCAATTTGGTGTTTATAACCCGCAGTTGGGGGATGGGCGCGGTTTCCTGTACGCCCAACTTCTTGAAAAAACGGGCCCAAAGAAAAGGATTTTTGACTTAGGCACAAAAGGCAGCGGCCAAACTCCCTACTCCCGACAAGGCGACGGCCGGTTAACACTTAAAGGTGCTTTTCGGGAAGCCCTTTGCACGGAACTTTTGGAAAGTTTGGGTGTCAGCACCAGCCAAACTTTAAGTATCTTTGAAACAGGCGAAGACCTTTTGAGACACGATGAACCGTCTCCAACAAGATCAGCTGTCTTAGTCAGACTTTCTTACAGTCATCTTCGTATTGGAACTTTTCAGCGCTTGGCCCGCTTAGGAGAACAAGAAAATCTTAAAAAACTGATCGAATACAGCCTAAAATATTATGATTTTAGTTTAAGCCAAGAAGATCCTTCAGAAAGGGCGGCTGGATTTTTAAAGAAAATTGTTCAACGGGCGGCCGCACTGGCTGCAAGTTATATGACCGCTGGTTTTGTTCACGGCGTTCTAAATACGGACAATATCAATATCACTGGCGAAAGTTTTGATTACGGTCCCTATCGATTTCTTCCTTTTTACGATCCAAAATTTACGGCCGCTTATTTTGATCACCAGGGGCTTTATTGTTTTGGTCGGCAACCCGTCAGCTTTTTATTTGCGTTAGAACAATTGGCAGCTTCAATGACTTTGATTTTTCCAGATTTGCCTTACAAAGAAATCTTAGAAAGCTTCAGTGATGAATTTAATGCGTCCTTACGGAATTCATTCTTGAATCGCCTGAACCTTAAATCGCCCGAGGATTCTGAATCAATCACACTTCAGACTACCACTGAACTGATCGCCGCTTTCTTCACATTATTAGAAACAAAAAAAGTTCCCTTTGAACAATGCTTTTTTGATTTTTTTGGTGGCTGGCAGGAGCAAAGATTAAAATCTTCGCCCTTTTGGAAAGAGTATGAAAATTCAAATTTAAAATCTTTTTTTGAAAAATTCCAAATCGCTGATCCTGATAAAATAACCCATCCCTATTTTAAAAGATCAACGCCGGAAACTTTATTGATCGACCAGATCGAAGCCCTGTGG
>JAYWEQ010000127.1:0-6824 GCA_043779185.1 Pseudobdellovibrionaceae bacterium | reverse complement strand
TCTTTGGCTGGGAGGCAATGGTCGCACCTCGATCGTATTTCCAAATTTTGCCATCGCGGCATTTGATGATATCAAAGTTTATGGAGCCCTGAATAAGCCGCCCTTTCCTGATTTCAATATTGGATACTTCAACGATACAGGTTTTCAGATGGGTGTCGGCTTTGCCATTGATTCGGTTTATTCATGGGGTGCAAGCATTAAAAGAATTCAAAGACTAGGTGGCGACGGAGCCATCGGTCTGAGCACAATCGCCGCAGCAACGGGGACCACGCTTCAAAGTCAGTTTCAAAATGCGGGATCTGGATATAGCTCAGATTTGGCCTTGATGGCGAAGTTTCCTGGGGCTTTTTCACCACGAGTCGTCGCTATGTGGAAAGATCCGGGGTCCCTAGCTTTTATTCAAACTAGTGGGACGGATAGCCCTCCTAGAATAAAAGATAATTTTATTCTAGGAGTAGGCAGTCTTTTAGATCTTCCTGGGCTTGACTGGCGAATCGGAACCGAGGTTCGCCATATTAACGAGAATGGAATCCAGGTGGGGAAGAAAGTGCATTTTGGGACCGAGGTTTCACTTCCCTTAATTGATGTTCGTGCCGGACTAAGTCAAGGGTACCAATCTTTTGGGGCTGGGATTAACCTTTGGTTTATAAAGGTAGACGCTGCTTACTATACTGTTGAGACAGGGGAGTACCCTGGGCAAACTCCTGATCTTAGAACCGAAATAAGTTTTTCAATTAATATTTCAGTGGATGCGGATTTTAAATCAACAGGCAAAGATGGTAAGAAGCGACAATTAAAACAACGTCGTTAATATGCTTGAGATCATTAAAGTTCAGAAGCGCTCAGACATCCTTCAGCAGTTTTCGCAGTTTGATGCAAAAATACAAAGCTGGCTGGTTTCAGACCTTCGAACGAAATTAGAAATTCAAAATCATTTGCTCGAAAAAGATAAATTTTTTGTCGATAGCTCTATTTTGCGAGCGACGGATTTATGGCGAGTTCTTTTTCGCAGGCAATTTCCAAAAAAGAATATCATAGAGCGCGGCTGGGCTCGAATTCTTTTATCTAGCTTTTTGAAGAAAAATCTTGGGGATCTGAATTTAAATCAGGCGTCAGCATCAACAATCCTAGAAATGATTGAATTTTTTCTTCCCTTATTATCCCACCCTGAGGGGCATGAAAAGTTTAAAGAATGGTTAGAGCTTCATCCCGAAATCAAGGATCGGTGGGCCGAATGGTATGTGCTGACAAGACTTTGCTTTCAATATTTATATCATGAAAAAGATTTGGTTCTTTCGAGTTGGTTTTCAGCATTGCTCATTCGCCAAGGGGAGCTTCCAGATTTACTGTCTCAACATTGGAAGCGCCCTCTTTGGGTGGACTTAGGGGGGCAAATTTTGTGGTCTGAAGCAGAACTCCTAAGACTGCTTGCTTTGCAAATAGATGTTAAAGTTTTTATGGTTGAAAGCCCGTGGCAAAAAGATTTTTCTTATAAATTGAGGCCCTATCAGCATTTAGAAAATCATGCGACGAAGATTTCAGTCCTAGCACAAACCTTAAGACCGAAATCTAAGGTTGTCCGCGTCCAAAAATTTTCCGGAGAGCTTGCTGAAATCAGGCAAACAGTTGGGCAAATACGTCTTTGGCTCGAGGAGGGCATTCAGCCTTCAGAAATCGGCCTTTTTGCGCCCGACATTGAAAAATATTGGCCCGTGCTAAAGAGTTTTTTTGATCAGGAGGGAATTCCTGTCAACAAAGAAACAACCTCAAAGCTTGCCTCCTTCCCCAGAATTCAAGAGTGGCTGGCGGGAATAAGGCTTAAGTTTAAAGAGATCCGCACTTCAGATTTAGAACTTCACTTTTTTCAACAGGAAGAAAAAAGTTTGAGTTACGAAGATTTTAAATCCATGTTCGCAAATATCATGAGTTCTGAAGATTTAAAAAAGAATTTTAAGTTAGAGTCTCTTTACCTGGGACCCCTAAAAATTTCCAAAATTCCAAGTCGTGAAGAATGGGTTGTCTTTATCGCAAGGCTTTGGGGCCAAGATCGAGACACTAAAAGCCTAGCCGTGATTTTAAAAGAACTTTATGCCAATGGCAGTGTCGAGACTGAACTGCCAGTTTTCGATTGGTTGGATCATTTAGAAAGCTTGGTCGCGCGACTAGAGATTTCAGTCGAAAGCCCTGACTTGGAAGGCGTTCACATCGCTAGTTTGATGGCGGCACCCTCGTTTTGGATCAGGAAAAGAATATTTTTAGGGCTGTCCGAGGATTCTTTGAAGCCAACAAGCAGTCAGTTTTTGTCGCGATTTGAAGTTGAAAAACTTTTTTCAGATTTAGGATTTTTTTTAGAAAACCATGATCTTAGTTCCAAGGAGTTTGAACTTCGAATGCTGGCTGATACCGATTCAGAAGAAGATATTTTTTCATTTGCGCTTGTGACCTTAAGCGGACAACTGCAGGCACCTTCTGGAGCTTGGTTGAAATGGGATACTGAAAAAGCAATTGTTAGAGCGCCACTGAAAACACGATGGGATGAGCTGCAGCAGGCCGATCCAATGGACATTCTTGAACGGGAAAGGGCTTTCAGCACAGATCAAGCCCTCCGTGTCGGTGAGCGCCTTCAAATGGATCAAAATCTTAAAAATTTTAAAAAGTTTATCAGCCCTGAAAAACCAAGTTTATCGGCCAGTCGGGTCGAAATATTTTTAGACTGTCCCTTTAAATTTGCAGCGCAAGCTTTGTTTGAGTTAAAAGACTTACCTGAATTAGATCTTCATATCGACCCAAGGAATTATGGAAACTTAGTCCATACTTTGTTTGAACAACTGACCGCTGAGCCCCAAAGATGGGATTATTTGCCAATTGAAATCGAAAATATTTTACAGAAAATCTATGAAAATAATTTTGCCAAAGTTTTTCATCCCAAGCTGTGGCCAGCCTATAAAAATCGCCTGGTTGTCACAGCCCAACGATTTATCGAATTTGAAAAAAATTGGCGCCTTCGTTTCCCGAAGACCTCGATTGTGGCGCGAGAAAAAAAATGGAATTACGAGATCTGGGAAGATGGCGGCGTTTTAAAGTCTCGAAAGACAGAGAAAAAACCGTCAGAAAAGCTGAAGGCCAAATTTTTATTAAGTGGAAAAATTGACCGTGTTGATAGCGACGAGGCCGGGCACTTGGTCGTTCTTGATTACAAATCCGGAGCTGCGTCGGCAGAGAACTTTCCTCACTGGCAAGAGAAGAATAAGTTGCAGTTGTTATTTTATATTTGGGCGCTTGAAAACGACGTGATGGAGACCAATGAAGTCGTTGGTGCTTTTTATTTCGTTTTCAAAACGATGGAACGGCATCGAGGCTTAGGCTTGCGAGAAGCAGGCGGTGAGTTATTTCCGGTCGATGGGAGGTCGGGAGCCTTGACCGATATGTCTAGCAAAAAAAAGCTGATTGAGGATTTAGAAAAAAGCCTTATTTCAGTCATGAGCCAAATTGATGAAGGCCTTTTTCCTCCACAGCCTAGGGACGAAGACCTTTGCACCACTTGCCAATGGAAGAGACTATGTCGCGCGCCTCATCTGAATTAAACCCCTTGCAGTTGAAGAATTCGATCTTACGAGCTGGCGCGGGGGCTGGTAAGACGACCACTTTGATCAGCTTGTTTCAAGATGTCGCATTAGCTTTTAAAAAAGAGCAAGGGCGCTTTCCGCGAATGGTTTTAACCACCTTCACCCGTAAAGCCACCCAAGAGATTCGTGAACGCCTGCTAGCAGATGCTTTGAAAAGAGAATTGCCCGAGCTTTTTAGATATATTAATTCCAGATCGAAAGTACATATTTCAACCATTCATGGGGTTTTAAGTCTTTATCTGACTCAGTATGGAAAAGATTTGGGGTTATCGCCTGAATTTAAACTGATCGATGGACCTGAAATTTTTTTTCGTGAAAAAAGAATTTTGCGAAACCTTCTTCTTGAAAATTCGGATTGGCTGGAGCTGGTTGAAAATTTTGACATTAAAAATTTGCTGTCGATATTGAATCAATATTATCAACAGCACTTTTTGCATGAAGGGGCCGCGCCTGTCAGCCAAGAAGAGCTTAAGCAGTTAGCCAACGGAATTCTTTCGGACTTAAAGGAAAAAGGAATTCGTTTTTATGAAGAAATCTCTGCCTACGACTTATCAGAAAGTTGGCAAAACTATTTACTGAATTTTAAAAATTTGAAAAACAATGACCCTCTTTCGTTGGATGATTTTAGAAGATTGATGGAAAACTTGGGTCGAAAACCGCCATTTAGTTCTAAAAAGCCGCCCTTTGATGAAAACTTACATGAGCGATTTGATAGCTATGTCAAAGATTGCAAGGCTTGGCTTCAGCAAGAAAGTTTACAGCCGTCCTTCTGGGCGCGCCACGAGCAGCTCAGTCAAAAGTTTGATTCTTTAGCAAAATCTTTTTGTGCAAAAAATTTGCAGGAACGTTTAGCCACCTCCATGTTATCAATGTCAGATTTGGAAGGATTGTCTTTGCGATTGATTCGAACCTTTCCCTGGACCGCTGAAAAATTTTCGGCCCAATGGGACTACTGGATGATTGATGAATATCAAGACACCAGCCCCTTGCAAGTCGAGCTTTTAAAACATTTGGTGGGAAAGTCGGCGCATTTTGTTGTGGGTGATCCTCAGCAAAGTATTTATCTTTTTCGCGGCGCCAGAGCCGATGTCTTTCATGCTAAAGTGGAAGAGGTCAGAAATAATAATGGCGATGTTCAAACAGCCCTGATCAACTATCGATCGAGGGCGCCACTTCTTGAATTTATTAATGCCTACTTTAAAAATAAAAAAGCCTTTGCGGCCATGATCCCTTATCGTCTTGAGGGTCATGATCAGCCTTGCGTTGATCTTGTGATTGTTGAAAAAAACGAAGAAAAAAAAGAGGCCGAATTAAAAGCCATCTTGGCCTTAGTCGAAGAAAAATTAAAGATCGGCGCAAAGCCCCAAGAAATTTGTATTTTGGCTAGGACCAATCGTGTCCTTCAAGGGATCGCACAGCTGGCGCTGACTTTTAAAATTCCTGTTCAACTGCACAGCGCCGGGGGATTTTCAAGACGCCGAGAAGTTTTAGATTTTATGTCGATCTTAAAGTTTTTGGTCCATCCCTATGATAATTTAAATCTTCTTTGCTTGCTGCGAAGCCCTTGGTTTCAGGTGCCTGATCCGGAGCTGGTGAAGCTGACGCAAGCTTGGAAAGCAAAAGGATCTTTGTGGGACTTTTGGATTTCGGCAGGAATAACTTCTGAAAATACTATTTTAGAGGTTCTTCAAAGCTTTAGGCATCTGGCGGAGAGCGTTGGTTTTTTTGAAACAATGAAAAGAATATTGATTGAACGTGGTTTGATCGATGTTTCTTTTTCTATTGATCCAACAGGGCGAAGAGAAGCCAATTTGTGGAAAATTTTAACGGACTTTAAGGCGGCCGAAGCCGTTCCAGGATTTAACCCTTTGCAGTTTATTGAAAATTTGCAAGCCAGCGCCGAGGGTCAGGAGGAAGGGGATGCAACTCCTGTGATTGAGCCCGACCGTGTGAATCTGATGACGATTCATGCCTCGAAAGGATTGCAATTTAAACATGTGATCATTGCTGGATTTGGCGGCGATCAAAAAAAGTTTCAGGGTGATTGGTGGATGATCGATGAAAGTACGGGGCAATGGACCTTGTCCTTACCGACGACTGATCAAAAAAAAACGACGAGCCTTCGTGGTCTTCAGCTGATTCGCGAGCGGCAAGAAAAAGACGGCGAAGAGGCCGATCGATTATTGTATGTCGCGATGACTCGAGCCCAGGATTCCTTATCTTTTGTATGGACCGCCAATCCCCGGCGCGGAAGTTGGGCCAGCGAATTTCCCTTTCCTTTTGCTGACGGTGAGCATCGAGTGACTAATTCAGAAAACGGTCAATTTATTTATCGCGTCCGAAGCCAGATGCCAGAGCCAAGGGTCATTGCGGATTTTGTGACCCAGCCGGGCGCCTATCGAAAGCCCTTTAGAAATTTGCATCCGCACGATCCGGACTTGAACCCCACTTCCCTGGGGTCACCTGAGGGTGTGAAGCTATTATTAGAGAATTCGAGGAAAGGCATCGACCTGATGCATTTTTTGGAAGCGCTTCGATTCCAACCTGAGCTTTGGAATGAAGCCGACCCTATTTTTTCTGAACCATTGAGCTTTTTGAAAGGTCTTAAAGAAATTCCCTTTGAAAAAATGATCAGTCAAGGAGAGACCAACTGGCAGTATGTCATTGAATTTAAAAATCAAAGGTTACGAGGGCAAGTCGATTTATGGGCCCGCTTTGAAAATCAAGTCTGGCTTGTGAATTATAAATTTGGTGCTTTAAAAGAGGCAAAAAATATTTTAGAACGTCTAGAGTCTGCGGCTTGGGCGATGAAAGAAATGGGTCTGATTAAAAATTCTGATCAAGTTCAGCTTTGGGCTTTGTCCACAGGGGAACAAGAAAGTCGCTCGAAGGTTCTAAGCGCAGCACAGCTATTTGAGCCCTTGAATCTAACCCCATGAAATGCGATTCTTAACCCGTGAAATCAGCGAAAGACTTTATTATTTATACGGATGGTGCTTGCTCTGGTAATCCGGGGCCTGGGGGCTGGGCCGCCATAGTTTTAAATTCAAAAGATGAAGTTTGCGAACTTGGTGGCGGAGCGCAAAACACAACCAATAATCGCATGGAGATGACGGGGGCTCTTGAAGCGCTACGGTCCATTTCGGAAAAACCAGGAAACATCACGATCTACACGGACTCGACGTATTTAATTCGTGG
>JAYWEQ010000126.1:0-10532 GCA_043779185.1 Pseudobdellovibrionaceae bacterium | reverse complement strand
TACAGTTGCCGGCTTAACCCCATGTAATTATTGAAGCGAATTCCTCAATAACTACAAATCACTACAATCAGCTCACTTTCAGCTGAACTTTTGGATTTAGCTTTTCGTAAATCGCAATTAAGCGATCCGTCGAAAACTCATCAATCCGATGATGCAGGATTTTACTTATCTTTGCCTCATCAATTTTAGCCAAGTCCGCCATTTGTTTCTGTGTGCACTGCTGCGTCCGCTTATACACAAGAAAGTGCTGACAGATGTCCCAGCGAAATTTTTGTAATACTGTTGGATTTGCTGGCAAAGCCAGTGTTCCTTCAACATTCTCTAATTTCTTCAGAGCTTTTTTGATCTGTTCTCTACTTGGAAATCCCATTTTTACCTCCGATAAGCGTTAACTACGCCAATGTAGATTTGATGATCTTCCAAAAGCCAAATAAGTTTGTAGGTCTTGCCCTGATACTCGATGCCGTCTTTTACAAAATATAAAAAGGATTCATCTGTCGTATCAGGCTCTGCCTCAGAACCGTCCAGCGTTTTCACCAACTCTAAAATGATCTCATCGTTCACAGTATCCGCATGTTTTTCCTGATAATGTGGACTAATGATAACTTTACTTATCATTAGTCCATTGACCATCATGCTGACGCTGTATTCACGACGACTCACAAATACACCCTATCAAATATTGCCATATATGGCAAGTCTAATTTATTTGTTTTTGATTTCATAAACTTACCTTCTTTGTACGGGCTTTCCTAGACTTATGCTTAACTTGCTTAGCTACCCCTAACGCCACTGACCTTCACAGGCCTCTTCGATGACTTTCTCATACTACCCCCCACTTCCGACAGGTGCCTTAAATTGCAAGACCTCACCTGTTTTGACCGACCCATCATGAATCGAAAAGTCGCTTAAGGTTCCACGGGTATCAATCCCCGCTTTACGCAGATAAATCATCATCGTCTTAAGGTCCTTCCAGCCGCCGAGCTTCATGACCTTTGCAGGTTCAATGCCTTTGCTTAAAAGCATGGTTGCCCAGGACGCACGTAAATCATGAAATCTGATTCTCGGGAGTCCAATGCTGGCCAAAAACATTCTTAATATCTCAGCCTGTCTGCCGGTGTCCCAATCTGAAAGACGAGGTAAAACAAAAATATCTTTTATGTTTTTGATTTTCAACTCCCGCAAAAGGTTCAGCAGTGGCGGTGCAATATCAATCACGCGATCATCGCCGGACTTGGTGAGTTCTTTGACCCCATCTTTTTTGTTCCAAGTACTTGAAACTAAAATTGTGCCATTTTCAAAATCCACTTTGTCCCAAGACAAATTATGAAGCTCCCCGTTGCGCATACCCGTGTAGAGCGCGACCGTCCATATTGGATACCAGTCGTGATCGTATTCCAAAGCTTTTTCTAGGAGGATTTTAGCCTGTTGTTGGGTCAATACCTGCTTGATCTTATCACCCATCCTAAAAGTGATTTTAGGAACCGGATTTCTTATCAGAAATCCCAATTCAACTGCAAAAGTAAAAACTCCTCGAATGTATTTTAAAACATTCTTTTGTTGAGAAGGCCTTCTGTCTGCCAGCGTGACCTTCACAAGATGCCGAATCTCCTCTGTCGTGATGTTCTCTATTGGCCGCGCATTCCAAATCTTTGTGTGCAACTTCAGACAAGTTATGTAGTTGTCTATGGTGAGCTTCGACAAATCTCGTTCAATCAACGACTGTTCGAAACTCGTCAGCAACTTCGCATAAAGAATTATTCCAGGTGGCGGAGCTTCAAAGCTTTTGTTGATCTTAATAATCAACTCAGCCTCGATTCTTTTGGCCTCAGCCATAGATTTTAATCCTATGACCTTTAAGCTTTTTGGAACTTTTGTGACTGGATGGCGCTTGCAATAGTATGCAACCCACAATCCCATTTCTCGATCTAGCTTATATCCCACGAAAACCTCCCTTGCGAGTGGCCATGAGCAATTTAATAAGGTCGCTTTTCCTATACCTATTTCTTCGCTGAAGTTTTTGGTATGGTATATAACCATTTGAAGCCATATTCCTCAGCGAAAATGGGCTCACTTTTAAATAGGCCGCTGCCTCATTGGAAGTGAACCATTCATCTGAACCAAAGCCGTCCTCTTCTGTTTTCTGAGCAGAGGATTCCACAAACATTTCAAGCTCATCTTTTTTAAAAAGTAACTTCTCACCCGGCTTAAAGGCTCTGAGTTTTCCACACCAAACAAGATTTATTATAGCAGCAGGTGTGGTTTTTAAATAGTCTGCCGCCTCATTGACCGTCATGTAAGGAAAAAGGGTTTGGTTAGATCCCATTTTCCACATCCAAAGGTCTTCCGGGCAGGGAAGGATCTTTTTTTTCATCCATCTCAGTTGTCAAAGAGCGAGTTGTGGTTGTCGTAGCTTGATCGCTAGATGTTTGCAAGGGGGGACGTGGAACTCGTAAAATTTTTATCCATGTGACAGTGCCATTTTTTTCCAATTTTTTTTTCAATGCACCTTTTCGTTCCATTTGTCGAACGATCTTTGAAAGAGTAGTCCGATGTATTCCTAAATCGCAAGCGATTTTAGTTTGCGATATTTTGAAATATCCATTTTTTTTCTTCGAAATGTTTTCTAACGAGAACAGAGCTCCGCCGATCATTATCGCATTTAAGCCTAGTGAAAAAACAATTTTCAGCCAAGGATCAGGAGCCGGGCCGCTTGCCTCGATTATAAATTTTTGCAGGGAATCGCTGTTCATTGAATTTCCTCCTTAGTTTTAAGAACTAATTACGGAAGAAATTCGAAATACGGAATTTATATATGTTTATATATGTTTAGATAGCACTTGCAGCAAAGGAAATTAATGCGGGAATAATTTCGGATACATCTATAGGGGCCACTACACAACCGACCTTGGGCCATTAATTCCATTTTGCTAAGGTATTTAATAAGCAAACTTTAAGGTAAACTAAGGTGTAGTAAGGGTTAGTATTCATGGGGCTGAGCGCTTCGGAAAAACTTATTCCTCAATCAAAAGCGTTCTTTTCATTTTGTAGAATAGATCTTTTGGACCCGTCTTAATTTCTTCGAAGTGACTCTCGTATATTACTTTCGAGTCTGCCCCTTGGCGGGAAGTTCCAGTATTAATATTGAACAGCCTTTTCAAATTTTCTGTTCCGAGGTGCTTACTCTTAAACTGCGTTTCCGGATCACCACCAGCGAACTTATCCGCTTCAATAAGAGCCAAAATCATTTTTGGGCTTAGGCTGAAGGGTTTGTTGCTATCGTTCATAAAAACTATGTTCGAGCTCTTAATCAATCGAGTGATAGGTTGTTGGGGTCTTCTAGGAATAGACGGCAAAGAGACGGTCTTAATATCTACAATTGGTGGGAGAGCATATTGATACGGATTGAAATACTCTTTTATTTGACTACTTTCTTCATCAGTTGAATCAAAGAATATCTCTATCTCCTGAACCGTTTCAATCTGATCTTGACGGTTTAGTAACTTTAATCCATCAGAATGCATTTTGTTTAGATCTTTCATATTGAACACGGGAAAAAAATGTAAACTATTTTCTGGATCCTTTTCAATTTCCAAAATGAGACACCCTAAGCCGTCTTTAAACTCTTGGATTCTTTGTATCGTCTGATTAAAAACGAGGGCCCCACCGATGGAGTTTCTTTTAACAGTAAGATCCAATTTTAAAAAATTAATTTGCAAAAGAGATCCGCGCATATCCTCCCTGACTTTTTTGAAATCCTGGAGCATTGAATATTGAAGGTAACCAACTTTTAAGGCAGGGTTGGTTAATTGCCATCTTTGCTCAAAGAGGGTCCAGCTAATTAGCGCAGCATAAAGCCTTTCGATTGTTAGGCATTTTAAATTAGTTAAATCGCTTTTTGATTTTTCAAAATAAGTTCTTGAAAACATATTACTCTTCTCGGCCTTCATTCCATGAAACTGAAGGTAGTGAAAATCTTCACACCTGTTATTCGCATTAAAAATCCGGCACCATGGGTCTAAATAAAACAAAGGGAGATCTATGAAAGAAAAGGCTTCGAATATTATTGAGATTAGTGAGTGCACTCGTTTAGATGAAATTATTGAATGGCTCGAGGAGGCTTCGCGACAAGATATTGTAGCCCTTGCGACTTGGATTAGAAATAAAACGGGTATTAGGGTTCCCGCATCAGGGACAAAGGACCAGCTTCTATTTAGTTTGTCGAAAGTGCCAATAAAGCATTTGAAAACCGGCATTGATGTTATTTTTCCTGATCTTGAGGAGGATGAATACGAAGAAGAATCTGATGATGACCAAAGCGTCGACGGGGACCATGCCGACGAAGACCAAGAAGATGAGAGCGAAGAGGACGAGGGGGCTGCTGAGTCCGACGACGATGATGACGAAGAAGAAGAGCCCGAACCTCCGAAGCCGAAAGCCCATTCTTCCAAGCTGTTCAGGTATCGACGTGGATGAAATCGAAAAATATTTTATTTTTAGAATGTTCGACGTTGTATCGCCGCAGTAAGTTTTCTTCGGCTCCTGTTATGGATCGCATTGTGGAGGTCACTTCTTGCTGCGTAGACTACAATTGGATCAAAACAAGCCGCGAGATGTTTGAAAAAATTAAAAGGGAAGCAAGGACTAGAAAACAAGGGATTGTATACATAAGTTGTCATGGCAGCCCCGGAGTTATTTATCTTGGCCTAGAAACTGTTTCTTTGAAGAAACTCGCAATGAGACTAAAAAAGGCATTAAAAGGTTTCGATATATTTTTTAGTTCTTGCGAGACTCTTCGACTTTCGTCCCGTGAAATTTATTTTTTTCTGAAGAAAACAGATGCCGACTCAGTTTGCGGATACAAGAATGAATTCGAAATCCCAGATAGCTTGTATGATGAAGTAAAGCTACTCACCCATCTTTTAAAAGAATAAAGCTAATTTCGTTCGACTATCGAAACGAATTGTCTCGCTAGTCGAATTCAGCTTCTCTTTACAGGGTTATCCTGAATAACTAAACAAATGCAGTTTTCTTCTATGCTAGCAAAAACGATGAAGGGACGTGACGTAACGCTGTCTCAGCTCTCAAAGTTATCAGGAGTTTCAAAGCCGACTATTCACGGCTGGATCCACGGTCGTAAAGTCCGAAATTTTGA
Source organism: Pseudobdellovibrionaceae bacterium (assembly GCA_043779185.1). Taxonomy (GTDB): domain Bacteria; phylum Bdellovibrionota; class Bdellovibrionia; order Bdellovibrionales; family Bdellovibrionaceae; genus JAYWDA01. The sequence goes on along the minus strand of JAYWEQ010000126.1, from coordinate 5,377 downwards.
TCACCTCAAGAAAATTGCATTAATTTTGAAAATTTCAATTCATGAACTTTTGTATGGTGAACCTGATCCTTTTGAATCAGCCACTCGCGAGATTTTAAGAGAGCTATTTACAGGAGATGTTCGCGTGACCATCCATCGCATCGAAAGAATCAAAAACAAATGAAAAAGTTCACCGTCATCTTACCCTTAATTTTTATTACGTTTTTTACTGCCATCGGCCACGCTGCGAAAATTATAAATGTTAAGGGAAATAAGGTTCTTATTGACCTAGAAAGCTCCAGAATCTTAATCGGTGAAACTGCTTTAGTTGTAGATAGCTCAGAAAAAGAAGTCGCTCAGTTGAAGGTTGTGCAAATTAAAGGAAATCGCGCCATTGCAGAGGTTCTTCAAGGACACGTTACTCTGAACCTTCAAGTGGTGAAAAAAAATGTTTCCGTCGCCCCACAAGATGGAGAAGACCTTTTAGATGGTTGGTATTTTGGCTTGGGCTATGATTTTGCAAAGCCTTACATCAGCGTCCAGGTTGGCAGTCAGAGGTCTCCTGTCTTTGTAGAGCTGACATATCAACCGGCGGCGTTTTTTTCTATTGGTTACGAAAAAGTGAGTTTTCAAAAGCTGGGATTTATTTTTTCTTATATAAAAGAAAGCAACAGTCCATTATCCCAACAATCAGTCACTGGCTCAAGTGCTAGCTTTGCATCCTCATCTGTGGATGGACTTTCTTTAGAGCTCGGCATGACTTATGGAGATTCTATTAAGAACTTACCCTTTTTCTTTTTGATTTCTCTGACAAGAACTGGTTTTTCTTTTAACCTTCCAGGATTTGACTCCTTTGGCGGATCAATGTTTGGGGTAAAGGCAGGTGTATCGGCAATTTTTCACAAGAACATCACTCTGGATTTTTCTTATCGCTCAGCTTCACAGTCCGGCTCCTCCGATGGGAGCACGGCGAAGATTACTTATAGCGGACCTCAGGTTCAAGTGGCTTATGTTTTTTAAGGAGGCGTGGTGAAAAAATTAGTATTACCGTCTTTGGTGGTGGTTTCGTTAGCTGTTTATGGGTGTACTAACAGCGCAAAAATAAGAGCCGATGCTTTTCAAAATGCAAGACGAGCCTTGGTTGGAAAAACAAAAGAAAATATTCTTGAGTGTGCCGGGATTCCAACCCGAAGTGCCCAAAGCGGGTCCTCTGAATTTTTAACTTATCAGAGCGGCGGCGTTTCGATAAAAAATAGTCATACCAGTGGTTGGGGGAATCGACCATCTTCATTTTTGTCAGCTTCTCAAAGGACAAGGGAAGATCATATGAGTTGCGAGATCACTTTTGTTATTAATGCCAATAAAGTTAAGAAAGTGACCTACACGGGAAATACCTCGAATAATTCCTCCGAAAGAGGAGAGCAATGCTACTACGCTTTGCAAAGTTGCATTGAACCGTAATTAAGAGGGCTTCTGGTTTGCCATCGCCATTGCGTCTTGTTCAGTAATATACAGTTGCACGCCCGATGCGCCCATAAAATTTGCGATTTCTATTGTTCCATCTGTATATTTAACTTTAACCTGGTCTCCACTGTATTAACTTGACGGGGAGTTCTTGGCACTTTTGGTCTCCTTAATATAATTAAAGGTTATGCTTCAATTATATTTTCGGCATAACCATATATTTCTCAAATATTTTATTCCAAAGTAACTTGGAGTTTCAAAACCTTTTGATAGACTTGATCCAAGCGACCGTTGGCCCAACCATGCAAGGTCGACTTGGGTATCCCGCTGGAAACGGAAAGTTCTCCGAGGGAAATATTTCTTTGCACCATTTTTTTTCGAATCCATTCGCTAAATAGTACGGAATTATCTGGGACAAAATCATTTAATTTTTTCATTCAAGTTCCTTTTAAGAAAGGCCCATTGATAACTGAGATCCGTGATTCATATCGGACAGGAGTCACGCCGAAACTGAAATTTTTTAAAACCTCAGAAATTAATCAGAAGTATTTCAAAAAAATTCCCGTGAAGGACGTGAGCTTATGTGATGAAAGTCGAAAGATGAGATCGCTAAATTTGTGAAACTATTTTCTGTATTTTTGTAGTGATCGCAAAATCACTACAGCCGATCACTACAGAATGACTGCAAGTACCGTTATATTCGATTATATGCGGTGATATTGAAAAAGCGATCTCGCTTCATTTGCTCAGCCAACCCATTGTTATTATTTGCTTATTTCTAGAAACAAAAAACCTGCTTGCGGCAGGTTTGATTTGGTAGGCGCGATGGCATATTCATCGAACAAGGGCCGACCTTACTGAGAATCTATAAAATCCCTTGGAAAAAGAAAAAACAATTCGAGACCCCAGAGCTGGCGTGATGGGATTTCTAAGAAAAGGGAGTGATTATGTTCGTTATATTCAATTACAGCTTAAAAATATTTTTATTCTTCTGGCTTGGTGCTTTCGGCGTTGGCTTCGTGGATATGGCGTTAAAGCTCCATGATCAGACGGCTGCAGCCTATAAACGCGGGCCTATTAGTGCAAGCACCTTCACCCATATGATGACTGATGGTGATTTTAAGGGTCGCCCGCTTTATTCGAATGAGCGAGGCGCTTCAAAAAGATCGCTAAAGTGATTTTTACTTTGTGGTTAGCTTGAAAAGCAAAAGGCCCGAATCATCTTCGAGCCCTTTACTGGTTTTTTCGTTTCTAGGACTCAAGTGGTTTATCACTCAATTTATGGTACGCAAGCACCGCCGTATTTTTGGACTATAGGCAAATACTGCTTTTTAACGAAGCTGATGACTTTGCCTTCCGAAAAAAATGGATTTGGGGGCGCTGATTTGGCGCAAAAATCAATTGCAAATCTAGAAGCTAATAACTCTATGACGTCTTGACGATTTCCAGATACAATGACTGCCGTAGACAACACTTTTCCCACCGCGTTTGAATAGGAAAATTTATTAAAATCAAAACCCTTATCAAGAGCTTTCTCAAAACTAGTTATGGGAGACCTCGGATAACTATTCATGAGACCATAAAGAACATCTTCTTCCGTGGCGCCCGCAGCCACAATCAAATCGAAAGCAACAAATGCGTTGTTCAGCGCAGCTGTATAAGCAGCAGCCGCAAGATTTGGATGAAAAGAGAGGAGCACTTTTAGAATATCAAGGCCGACCAGGTCCTCATCAGCTGAGGTAGGACGTGACGTATCACAATAACCACCATCTCCCAGGCTCTCTATTAAAAATTTAAGGGGCTTAGTGCCGTTTATAAAAACTGTTCCGCTCGCGTGCGGTGGTAAGGGACACGTGAAATGAAAATCTTCACATTGAGTCTCTGGATCAGCTCCCATAGTCAAAGCCTGCTGAACGGTTACAAGATCTCTAGCTGCTGTGCCGCTACAGACAGCCTGTGCTAGATTTTTTGCAATTGGCGAACTTAGCCATCTGGTTTTCGCCGCCATTAAGTCATTATATAAAGGCGTTGAGTAAGCGTAATTTGTATCATCAATTCCTGCCATCCAAAGATATTCGTGCAACGCTACGGCTTGCCGCTGACTTCGTGCCGCAGGATCAGAGGAAAGCGAAGTCCATCGTGAGCGGTTCACTTCTATTATTTTTTTATCCGGATAGTTAATCGCATCGACCTCTGCACCTCTCAACATCAAGTGATCTTGAGTAATGACCTGGGTCTCTTGAGTGGCTGTCGTGTAAGCCTTTTTCTGGGCCGAAGAAAATACATTACTAGGCGGAAGATAAGGCATATATGTGATCAACTCGGTTGCTAAAAAAGTGAATTCTTGAGCAACCGCGTCTCCGCCATTGCCAATACGATCGGCATGGGCCAAGGATCCTAATAGGATTGTAAAGAGGACAATAATTTTAGTTTTCACGGTCTGCTCCTGGTTTTTTTAACATCGGAAAAAGTTGAACATTAAGCCGGTAAATCTCAGATTTGCTTCCACTCTCTAATAGCTCCGCCATTTCAAGTTGGAACTGCCGAATTTTTTTCTGAGCTTTTTTAAAATTTTTCTTATTAATAGCTAATGTTATCGAAGAGTGATCACGAAGTTCGTACGGAACTTCATAGATAGATTTTCTGGCAAGTTCTAGGGATTCAGCATGGGAAGCCTTAATCGCCCAGCTCGGCACTTCATCAGCGAACTCCAAAGTTTTACGTGCTCGAAAGTAGCGTCCATTTTTCACTTTGATGAGCTCGAGGCTAAGTAAATTGGTTAGCATTTGCTCGCAATCACTTTCGCTCGAATTCATTTTTTTTGCTATTTTCGAGAGATCCCATTTCACATTTTGAATTTTTAAAACGGACAAAAGTGCAAAATATTGCCATTTTGCGATTAATTCAAAAGTCTGTAAACTGTGATGTTTTGTTGAGTCAGAAATATTGGCTTGTTGGTCACCAAAGGATGAAAGAAATTTATCTTTATCGATTTTAGTAAGCTGCAGAGTAATTGCCAAGCGCTCCGCCATTTTTTTTGAAATTTGACGTTTACCTTGTATAATTCCTGTCATAGCACCAGAACCGATTCCAATGGAGGCAGCAAACGAACGCAGAGAGTAATTCGCATTTCTTAGGCGCCGTTCTTCATATTTATTTAAAATAAGTTCTTTAATATTATTTTGCACAAAATGGAAACTAGCATCTTGTTTGAGCGAATCAACTTATTTTGGAGCAAAGTGCTTCAAAGATCTTGAAGCAGGTCCTATTTGAGAATTAACGTTGAATTAAAACCAAATCTCCAAAAGCCAAGCTGCGGGTCACTTAGACGGTTTATATCGAAGCCCACCGGATATTGTTTAAGTCTGATAGGTTGGGCAGCCCTAAAAAGTGATACATTTGAACTCACATCGGGGCCTTGCCACGGAAGCCTGTGCTCAAAATGGACAAGGGGCCTCTAAAGCCATTACAAACGTGACCAACGAAGTTTGGTCGAATACAGTTTCAGCTATGACTTGCGATCCGTGGAGCGTGGTCTCGTTCTACCGGAGATTCGCGAAGATCCGCGACAAGATTGGGTTCAAGAGAAAATTCGACAGCTACGCTTTTCGGCACACGTTTGCTTATCACTTCTTGCGCAAGGGCGGAACAATCAATCAGCTGCAAGTTCTGCTCGGGCACCGGGGTATCGACATGACGGTGTTCATGTATGGCGGCATCGCAGCGAAGAGCACGGAGAAGACAACGCCTTACGACTTTTGAAAAGTCGGCAGATCAAGAAAACTCAATCTCACAGATTTCAGCCGGGCAATTTGGAAGCCGTTTGCGTACCTTCTCAACATCACAAGTACTGATGCGAGTTAGGGTTAAATGTTTTGCCGCTACACATCTGAGGTACCAAAGAGGCGCCTCCTTGGTACCTCAGATGTGTAGC